>JAJYDI010000038.1 GCA_021777635.1 Pseudomonadota bacterium | reverse complement strand
ACGCGCGCGCGCTCGGGCGGCGGGATGCCGGGACCGGCGTCGGCCACGCTCATGACCGCCGCGCGCGGGCCGGCCTCGAGACGCAGCGCGATCGGCGTGCCGGCCGGTGTGTGCCGCAGCGCGTTCTCGATCAGATTGACCAGCAGTTGGGTCAGCAGCGCGCGGTCGCCGTGCGTGCGCAGGCCCGGCGCGATCGCGACGTCGAAGCGGCGACCGAGATCCTCCAGCACCGGGCGGTAGTCCTCGGTCAGCGTGTTCAGCAGCGCCGACAGGTCGACCGTCGCGAAGCCGGCGCGACGCTGGCGGCTCTCGATCTGGGCGATGCGCAGCAGCGCGGCGAAGGTCGCCAGCACGCCGTCGACATCGGCCAGCGCACGTTCGATCGCGCCGCGGAAGGCATCCACGCTGTCGGCTTCGCGGGCGGCGGCTTCCAGCCGCTGGCGCAGGTGCGCCAGCGGCGTGCGCAGATCGTGCGCGATGTCGTTGCTGACCTGGCGCATGCCTTCCATCAGACTCTGGATGCGCGCCAGCATCGCGTTCAACGCCTCGGCCAGCAGGTCGAACTCGTCGCCGCGGCCGCTGCGCGGAACGCGCGCGCCGAGGTCCCCGGCGACGATGCGCGCCGCGCTCGCCGCCACCGTCTGCATGCGCGCCACGTAGCTGCGCGCGGCCAGCGCGCCGCCCAGCAATGCCAGCAGCACCGCCGCCGCGCCGGCCCACAGGAACGCACCCTGCAACAGGTCGTTGAGGGCGTCGGCGCTGCGGCGGTCGCGGCCGACCACCAGCGTGCCGCCATTGCCCAGACGCTGGCTGAGCGCGAGCACCTCGGTGTGCCCGTCATGGTCGCGCGCCAGGGTGCGCACCTGCAGTGCCGCCCAGCCGGGTGCCGGAACCGGTACCGGCAGGTCGCCGCTGCGCAGCCGGCCGTCGGCGTCGTAGTAGGCGTAGTAGAACGGGCCCTGCGGGGTCGCCGCGGTCTGCCGCGCGATTTCGCCGGCGATCGTCGCCGGCGCCAGCGCCGCCATTTCGCCGGCCTCGTCGGTGATCGCGTTGCGCAACTGGCCCTCGGCGTAGCCGCGCACCGCCCACCAGGTCACCGCGAACAGCACCAGGGCGGTCAGCGCGAACAGCAGCGCCTGCAGCGCGCCGAGGCGAAACGCGGCGCTGCGCAGCAGCGGCGCCGCCGGTGCGTTGCGGGGCGCGCGCATGGTCAGTGCCCGCCGCCGGGAGCGCGCAGGCTGTAGCCGGCGCCGCGCACGGTATGCAGCAGCTCGCTGTCGAAGCCGCGATCGATCTTGCCGCGCAGGCGGCTGATGTGGGTTTCCACGACGCTGGTCTGCGGATCGAAGTGATACTCCCACACCTGCTCCAGCAGCATCGTGCGCGTCACCACCTCGCCGGCATGGCGCAGCAGGTACTCGAGCAGGCGGAACTCGCGCGGCTGCAGGTCGATCACGCGGCCGGCGCGGCGCACCTCGCGCCGCAGCAGGTCCATCTCCAGATCGGCCAGGCGCAGGGTGGTGGTGGCGCCCTCGACCAGCGGCGGCCGTCGCCCCAGCGCGCCGACGCGTGCGGCGAGCTCAGCGAACGCGAACGGCTTGCCCAGATAGTCGTCGGCGCCGGCCTCGATGCCCTCGACGCGCGCGTCCACTTCACCCAGCGCCGTCAGCATCAGCACCGGCGTGCGCACGCCGGCGGCGCGCAGCGCGCGCAACAGGCCGAGGCCGTCAAGCCTGGGCAGCATGCGATCGACCACCAGCACGTCGTAGCCGCCCTCGGCGGCGTGGAACAGGCCGTCGCGACCGTCGCCGGCGACGTCGACCACATGGCCCTGCTCGCGCAGGCCGCGCGCCACATAGGCCGCCGTCTCGGCGTCGTCTTCGACCACCAGCAGTTTCATCGGGGCGCACTCCGCAACGGGGACGGGCGCGGCCGGAGTCCGGCCGCGCCCGTGATCATGCCGCAAGGTCGCGAGCTCAATCCTGCTCGGAGGCCGGCGCCGGCGTCACCGCACCGGTGTCGGCGTTGACGCTCCAGTGTGAAACCGCGCCGGCCCTGACCACATCGACATCGTAATGGGCGCCGGGGCCCTTGCCATAAGGGCCGGCTTCCAGCGCGCGTCCGCCGGCGTGGCGTTCAGCGGCGGTGATGGCGCCGGCCAGCGTCAGCGGGCGGCCATCGAGGCTGTGCAGGCCGGCGGCATCCTCGCCGCGGGCCGCCGCGATGCCGAGGAAGCGGCCGCTGTCCGGCGCCACGCGCGCCAGCATCGGTTTGCCCTTGACGTCCAACTGCACCTCGTACCAGGTGCCGCTCCTGGCGACTTCGAGGCCCATGCCGAAGGCGCGGCCGTGACTGTGCCCCTCGGCGATGGCGATGGCATGGGTCGGTGTGATCTTCGCCGTGGCGACGGCGGCGATCTCGCCGGCCTCGCCGGCGTCTGCACGTGCCAGTCCGGTGCCGAGCGCGAGCAGGGCGAGGGTGGCGAAGGTGGCACCGCTGAGCAGGGGGTTGCGTTTCATGGGGGATCCTCGTGACGGCAGCGGCCGCATGGCCGGGGTGCCGCCATCCTGCCTGCGCCGGTGTCGCCAACGCCTGTCCGTGCGGCTACCGATCGGTAAGGTGGGCCTTCATGGGCGGCCGGGCCGGCGCCAGCTTGTCGAGGATGCGTTCCAGCCAGGCGCGCTCGTCGGCGTCGAGACGCGCCAGCAGGTCGCGCTCGTGGGCACGGGCGCGCGGGGCGACAGCGTCGTGGATCGCCCAGCCCTTCGCCGACAGGCGCAGCACCGAGCGGCGCCGGTCGCCGCGGTGGGTACGCCGGATCACCCGTCCGGCGGCGGCCAGCCTGGCCACCGCGCGACTGACCGCGACCTTGTCCATCGCCGTGCGTTCGGCCACCTCGCGCGCCGCCAGGCCCTCGCCGTCGTAGCGCGCCAGGACCGCGATCACCCGCCATTCGGTCACGCCGAGTCCGAAACGCCGCTCGTATTCGCGCGCGATCGCCTGGCTGAGCGTGTTGCTGAGGATCGACAGCCGGTACGGCAGGAAGCGTTCGAGCTCGAGCGGTGCATGGTCGGGCATGATGCGGCGCGCCTTGCCAATGGTTGCATTTGAAACTATAACGCCGGCTTCGGCGGCGCAAGCGCCGCGTGCCCTGCGGAGGCCACCATGAGCGCGCAACCCAATGTCGGCATGCAGCCGGTACAGTTCGAAAACCCGATGGGCGTCGACGGCTTCGAGTTCGTCGAGTTCGCCGCGCCCGATGCGGCCCTGCTGCACGCGCTGTTCCCCAGGCTCGGTTTCAGCGCCGTCGCGCGCCACCGCACGAAGCGGGTGACCCTGTACCGCCAGGGCGATTGCAATTTTCTGGTCAACGAGGAGCCCGGCTCCTTCGCCATGGACTTCGCGCGTCAGCACGGACCCTGCGCCAGTGGCTTCGCCATCCGCTTCAGCAAACCCGCCCCTTGGGTGCGGACGCAGGCGCTGGGCCACGGCGGTGAGGCCATCGGCGCGCTCGAGCACACCAAGGCCGTCGACACGCCGGTGATCAAGGGCATCGGCGGCTGCATGCTGTACCTGATCGACCGGTACGGCGCCAAGGGCAGCTGTTATGAAGCCGAATTCGAATATCTGCCGGGCGTCGAGCGCAATCCGCGGGGTTATGGCCTGACCTTCATCGACCACCTCACCCACAATCTGCGTTTTGGCCACATGGAGCAGTGGTCGCAGTACTACGAACGCCTGTTCAACTTTCGCGAGATCCGCTATTTCGACATCAAGGGCGCGAAGACCGGGCTGGTGTCCAAGGCGATGACCGCGCCGGACGGCATGGTGCGCATCCCGCTCAACGAGTCGTCCGACCCGAAAAGCCAGATCAACGAATACATCGACGAATACAAGGGCGAAGGCATCCAGCACATCGCCTGCTTCACCGACGACATCTACGCCAGCGTCGAGGCGATGCGCGCGCAGGGCGTGGCCTTTCTCGACACGCCCGATGCCTACTACGAGGTGATCGACCGACGCATTCCCGGGCACCCCGAAGATGTGCCGCGCATGGCGCGCAACAAGATCCTGATCGACGCCGATCAGGAAACACATCGCAAGCTGCTGCTGCAGATTTTCACGCAGAACTGCATCGGCCCGATCTTCTTCGAGATCATCCAGCGCAAGGGCAATCTCGGCTTCGGCGAGGGCAATTTCCAGGCGCTGTTCGAGTCGATCGAGCGCGACCAGATGAAGCGCGGCGTCCTGTGAGAGCCGGCCGCGCCGCACGCCGGGCGCAAGCACGATGAGCCACCATCAAGATCTCCGCATGAACGACACCCTCCATTACCAATCGGGTTTCGGCAACGAGTTCGCCAGTGAAGCGCTGCCTGGCGCGCTGCCGCAGGGACAGAACTCGCCGCAACAGGTGCCCTATGGCCTGTACGCCGAGCAGTTTTCGGCCACGGCCTTCACCGCGCCGCGGCATTTGAACCGGCGCTCGTGGCTGTACCGCATCCGCCCCGGGGCCATGCACCAGCCCTTCACGCTGCTGCCCGAATCACGCTGGCGCAACCGTTTCGACGAGCAGCCAGCCACCCCCAACCCGCTGCGCTGGGATCCGTTCCCGCTGGCGGCCACGGCGACCGATTTCATCGACGGACTGTTCACCGTGGGCGGCAACGGCGGACCCGCGGCGCAAACCGGCGTGGGCATCCATGTGTACGCCTGCAACCGGCCGATGCACAGTCGCTATGTGTACGACGCCGACGCCGAACTGCTGATCGTGCCGCAGCTGGGGCGGCTGCGCGTCGCCACCGAGCTGGGCGTGCTGGAGATCGCCCCGCTGGAAATCGCGCTGATCCCGCGCGGCCTGCGTTTCGCCGTCACGCCGCTGGATGGCGACGCGCGCGGTTACGTGGCCGAAAATTTCGGCGCGCCGATGCGCCTGCCCGAGCTGGGTCCGATCGGTGCGAACGCGCTGGCCAACGCGCGCGACTTCCTTGCACCGGTGGCGGCCTATGAGGACCGCGAGGGCGAGTTCGAGCTGATCGCCAGGTTCCAGGGTCGTCTGTGGCGCGCCGCCATCGACCACTCACCGCTGGACGTGGTGGCCTGGCACGGCAATGCCGTGCCGGTGAAATACGATCTGGGGCGCTTCAACACCCTCGGCTCGATCAGCTACGACCATCCCGATCCGTCGATCTTCACCGTGCTCACCGCGCCCAGCGACACGCCAGGCACGGCCAACATGGACTTCGCGATCTTCCCGCCGCGCTGGCTGGTGGCCGAACATACCTTCCGGCCACCGTGGTTCCACCGCAACGTCGCCAGCGAGTTCATGGGCTTGATCCAGGGCGAGTACGACGCCAAGGGCGCCGGCGCCGGCGGCTTCAGCCCGGGCGGAGCCAGCCTGCACAATTGCATGAGCGGTCACGGTCCCGATGCCGCCAGCCACGCCCGGGCGGTGGCGCTCGACACCACGCAGCCACAGCATCTGACCGACACCATGGCCTTCATGTTCGAGACGCGCGCGGTGATCCATCCCTCCGCGCAGGCGTTGGCGTTGCCCGAGTTGCAGGCCGACTACTGGCGCTGCTGGCAGGGGCTTCCGAAACACTTCGATCCGGGGCGGCGCGGGTGATCGACGCGCATCCATCCGGGCGTGCCAGCCTCTTGGCTGTCATCCTTGGCGCAGCGAAGGATCTGTCCGACGGAGATGTTGCGTGACGCGCGCTTCGATCCGGCCGCGCCCATCCTTCGGCCTTCGGTTCCGTCCCGAGCAAAGCGAGAGGCCGTCGGGCGCGGGCTTCGGCAGTCCGATAGTCTTTGTGCAGGCCCGATCCTTCGGGCTGCGCCTCAGCGATAAAAAATGTTGTCGCCCTGAGCGCAGCGAAGGGTCTGTCCGACGGAAACGTCCGTTCGCGCGACGCCGGATTTCGCAGCGACCGGTTCTTCGCTCTAGACCCTCAACATGATGGATCGATGGATGGAGGCGTGATGTTGCGCAGTTCGAGCGGCAGGCCGTTGCATCGCTTCAAGAGTTGACGATGTCCCCGGAGAAATCATGAAACTCGGAACGCTGAAGGAAGGCGGTCGCGACGGCACGCTGATCGTCGTCTCCCGCGACCTCGCGCGCGCGGTGCGCGCGATCGGCATCGCGCCGTCGCTGCAGGCGGCGCTGGATGACTGGCAGCGCGTCGCGCCCTTGCTGAATGTGCTGTCGGAGCGCCTGGATCGCGCCGATCCTTTTCCCAACCCCGCGGCCGCAGGGCGAGTCGCCGAACCGTTCGCGCTCGACATGGGAACCCTGGCCGCACCGCTGCCGCGCGCTTACGAGTTCGTCGATGGCTCGGCCTATCTGCCGCACGTCGAGCGGGTGCGCAAGGCGCGCGGCGCCGAAATGCCGCCCGGCTTCTACACCGATCCGCTGATGTACCAAGCCACCAGCGCCGGCTTCTGCGGACCGCGCGATCCGGTGCTTGCCGCCAGCGAGGACTGGGGCATCGACCTTGAGGCCGAAGTGGTGGTGGTCACCGACGACGTGCCGCTGGGCGTGACCCCGGCCGCCGCCGCCGGGCACATCCAGCTGGTCGGCCTGGTCAACGATGTATCGCTGCGCAACCTGATCCCGGGCGAACTGGCCAAGGGCTTCGGCTTCCTGCAATCGAAGCCGCGCTCGGCGCTGTCGCCGGTGCTGGTCACGCCCGATGAGCTGGGCGCGGCCTGGCAGGGCCACAAGCTGCACTTGCCGATGCGCACCTGGATCAACGGCCGCTGGTTCGGCGAGCCCGACTGCGGCACGGACATGCAGTTCAGCTTCGCCGAGCTGATCGCGCACGCGGCCAGGACCCGGCCGCTGGCCGCGGGCACGCTGGTCGGTTCGGGCACCATCGCCAACCACGACACCGGCAAAGGCGCCTCCTGCCTGGCCGAGCAGCGCACCGTCGAGACCCTGCGCGACGGCAAGCCGGCGACGCCGTTCCTGAAGTTCGGCGACGTGGTGCGCATCGAGGTGCTGGACGCGGCCGGGCACAGCCTCTTCGGTGCGATCGAGCAGCGCATCGAGGCGACGGGAAGCGGCTGATCCAGGTCAAAGCGCGGGCGTGACGCTGCGCCTAGAGTCGGCCCATGAGCACCGCCACCGTTCTCGCCGCGCCCGCCTTCGACCCCGCGCTGATCGCGCGTTACGACGTCGCCGGGCCGCGCTATACCAGCTATCCGACCGCGCCGCAGTTCCACGCCGGCTTCGGCGAGGCCGACCTGCGCGCGCAAGCGCAGGCCTCCAACGAGGAGCCGATTCCGCGCGCGCTGTCGCTGTATGTGCACGTGCCGTTCTGCACCAGCCCGTGCTTCTACTGCGGCTGCACGCGCATCATCACCCGCGACCGCGCCCGCGCCGACGTCTACCTCGAGCATCTGCACCGCGAGATCGAACTCGCCGGCGCGCTGTTCGACCGCGACCGCCAGGCGGTGCAGCTGCATTTCGGCGGCGGCACGCCCAATTTCCTCGACGCCGCGCAGATGGCGCGGCTGATGGGGCGGCTCGGCGAACACTTCAGCTTCGCGCCGCCGGAAGAACGCGAGTTCGGCATCGAGATGGATCCGCGCTGGGCGGACGCGTCGGCGGTGCGCGCCCTGGCGGCGCTGGGCTTCAACCGGCTCAGCGTCGGCGTGCAGGATTTCGATCCCGCGGTGCAGGCCGCGGTCAACCGCATCCAGGGCTTTGCCGCGACCCGCGACCTGATCGCGGCGGCGCGCGACGCCGGCTTCGCCTCGGTCAGCATGGACCTGATCTACGGCCTGCCGCGGCAGACCGCCGACAGCTTCCGGCGCACCCTCGAGCAGGTGCTGGCGATCCGTCCGGACCGCATCGCCGCCTACAGCTACGCGCACCTGCCCGAGCTGTTCAAGCCGCAGCGCCAGCTCGACGCCAGCCTGCTGCCGAGCGCCACCGAGAAGCTGGCGCTGTTCGGCCTCACCCTGGAGACGCTGACGGCCGCGGGCTACGTCTATATCGGCATGGACCATTTCGCGCTGCCCGACGACCCGCTGGCGCGGGCCCGGGCCGAGGGGTCGCTGCAGCGCAATTTCCAGGGTTATTCGACCCACGGCGACTGCGACATCGTCGGGCTCGGGATGAGCGCGATCGGTCGCATCGGCGACGCCTACAGCCAGAACGTCAAGGAGCTGCCGGTCTACTATGCGATGCTCGACGACGGCCGCCTGCCGATCGCGCGCGGCCTGCTGCTGAGCGAGGACGACCGCATCCGCCGCGAGCTGATCATGGAGCTGATGTGCCATGACCGCCTCGACATGGACGACTTCGGGCGCCGCCACGGCATCGATTTCGCGAGCTATTTCGGCGCCGCCCTGCAGCGCCTGCGGCAACTTGCCGCGGACGGTCTGGTGACGATCACGGCCTCGCGCATCGTCGTCACGGATCGCGGGCGCCTGCTGCTGCGCAACATCGCGATGTGCTTCGACGCCTACCATGGTGTCGCAGGTCCGCGCGCGCGCTACTCCAGGGCGATATGATCCGGGCGCAGCAGCAGCGCACGGAGACCTCGTCGTGGACATCGCCGCCGGTCGTTACGCCCTCGCGGACCTGGTTGCCCATCATCCGCACGGCGATCCCGAGCAGCTGTGCGCCGCCTGTGCCTTCAGCGCCGGCTGCATCGCCACCGGCCACGACGAGGAGGCGATGCGGCGCGTGCAGTGCGTGGTCGAGCATCTGGGCCCGTACCATGTCGGCGACGCGATTTTCCGCGCCCACGAGCCGTTCAAGGCGATCTACGCGGTGCGCTCGGGCATGGTCAAGACCCAGGTCGTGGATGGCGACGGCCACGAGCAGGTGCTGGGCTTTTATCTGCCGGGCGAGGCGGTCGGACTCAATGCGATCCATCCCGAGCGCTATCCCTGCGACGCGATGGCGCTGGATACGGTGTATGTCTGCCGGTTCTCGTTCCCGACCGTGCGCGAGCTGGCGCAGCAGGTGCCCGATCTGCTGATGAACCTGCTGCGCGCGCTGAGCAAGGAGATCGGCACCTCGGCCATGCTCGCCGGCGACTACAGCGCCGACGAGCGCATGGCCGCGTTCCTGCTCGATCTCGGCGAGCGTCTCGCCGAGCGACGGCAGTCGGCGACGCAACTGCACCTGGCGATGCCGCGCGGCGACATCGCCAATTACCTGCGGCTGGCGCCGGAGACCGTCAGCCGCGTGCTGGCGCGGTTCCGCGAGCAGGGCCTGATCCGGGTCGACGGACGCGAGATCGAGCTGACCGACGCGCCGCGCCTGCGCGAACGCGCCCGCAACGTGCTGCAGCGCTGAGCGCGCGACCGCACCGACTCGCGTCCGGCGTTGGAGTGCGCAGATCCGGGGTCGTCGGCCATCCCCGGCCTGCGCGGGACGCGGCCGCCCCGACTGCGCTCAGGGCGCCGCCATCAGCGCCCGGGTCATGTCCAGCATGCGGTTGGAGAAGCCCCACTCGTTGTCGTACCAGCTCAGCACCTTGACCAGGGTGCCGCCCATCACCCGCGTCTGGGTGGCGTCATAGATGCTCGACAGCGGATTGTGGTTGAAGTCCACCGACACCAGCGGCTTGCTGTTCACGCCGAGGATGCCCTTGAGCGCGCCCGCGCTGGCCTCGCGCACCGCGGCGTCGATCTCGTCCTTGCTGGTCGCGCGCGCAGCGACGAAGGACAGGTCCACCACCGACACGTTGATGGTCGGCACGCGCATGGCGAAGCCGTCGAGCTTGCCGTTGAGTTCCGGCAGCACCAGGCCCACCGCGGCGGCGGCGCCGGTCTTGGTCGGAATCTGGCTCATGGTCGCCGAACGCGCGCGGCGCAGGTCGGAGTGGTAGACGTCGGTCAGCACCTGGTCGTTGGTGTAGGCGTGGATGGTGGTCATCAGCCCGTGCACGATGCCGATCTTCGTGTGCAGCACCTTGGCCAGCGGCGCCAGGCAGTTGGTGGTACAGCTGGCGTTGGAGATCACCTGGTGACCGGCCCTGAGCTGGTCGTGGTTGACGCCCATGACGAAGGTGCCGTCGACGTCGCTGCCGCCCGGCGCGGAGATGATCACCTTCTTCGCGCCGCCGGCCAGGTGCGCGCCGGCCTTGGCCTTGCTGGTGAACAGGCCGGTGCATTCGAGCACCACGTCCACGCCCAGCGCGGCCCACGGCAGTCGGGCCGGGTCGCGTTCGGCGCAGACCTTGATGCGGTCGCCGCGGACCACGAGATCGCCGCCGTCGACGCCCACCTCGTGCGGGAACTTGCCGTGTGCGGTGTCGTACTGGGTGAGGTGGGCATTGGTTTCGGCGTCACCCAGATCGTTGATCGCGACCACCCGGATCTCGTTCGTGCGGTTCGACTCGTAGAGCGCGCGCAGGATGTTGCGGCCGATGCGGCCGTAGCCGTTGATCGCGACCTTGATGGCCATGGGACGGTGTCCTCCGATGCGGATGATGGAGCGGAAGCGGGCATTTTACGATGATTCCGCGCGTGGCCGCGGGTGTCATCGGACCGCTGCGACGCTGTGGCAGACTGCGGCGGATCCGCCCGGAGTCCGCCCATGCATCGCCGCCGCCAGCCGCTGCCCCTCGCACTGTTTGCATGCGCCCTGCTGGCCGCGGCACCCGCCGCCCTGGCGTGGGGCCCGCTCGGGCACCGCATCGTCGCCGATCTGGCGGCCTCGCAACTCGCGCCGGCGACGCGCGCCGAGGTCGATCGGCTGCTGGCCAGCGAGCACGCCGCGAGCCTGGCCGATGTCGCCAACTGGGCCGACCGGCTGCGCGACGACCCGGCGCTGGCCGAACTCGGCAAGGCGACGGCGCCGCTGCACTACGTCAACATGCACGGCCGCTGCGTGTACCGGGCCGCCGAGGATTGCCCGGACGGCCGCTGCGTGGTGCATGCGATCAACCACTACGCCGCGATCCTCGGTGATCGCGGCCTGCCGATCGCCGAGCGCGCGCAGGCGCTGAACTTCGTGGTGCACTTCGTCGCCGACGCGCAGCAGCCGCTGCACGCCGGCTACAGGGACGACAAGGGCGGCAACGAGGTCCAGGTGCAGTTCGATGGCCAGGGCAGCAACCTGCATCGGGTCTGGGATTCCGGCCTGCTGTCTACCCGCGACCTCGACGACAGCGCGTACGCGGCGCTGCTCGAGCGCGAGGGTCCGCTGGCGCTGCCGAAGCCGATCGCGCCGTTCGACAACGCCCCGGCGCAATGGGTCGAGCAGAGCTGCCGCATCGTCAGGGACGGCGGCGTGTATCCATCCGGCCGGCGCATCGACGCGGCCTACGTCGCGCGCATGCGGCCGATCGCCGAGCACCAGCTGCGCCTCGGCGGCGCGCGCCTGGCCGCGCTGCTCGACCGCGTGCTGGGCGGGGCGCCCGCCACGTCCGCGGCCCCGTGATCAGCGAGCGAGCAGGGCCAGCACGCCCCATGGATTCTGCGTCAGCGCCACGCTGACGATGAAGCCGAAGGTGGCCAGTGCAACCGCATAGGCCAGCGCGCGCGCGCGCGGCGTGCGTCCGCGCCTGAGCGCGATCGAGCCCAGCGCGATGTACACCAGCAACAGCGCGACCTTCACCGTCAGCCACGCGTCCAGCAGCGGGTACTGGCGCACGATCAGGGTCAGCAGGATCGCCGCGATCAGCAGCACGGTGTCGTTGAGATAGGAGAAGTAGCGCAGCGCACGGTGGTTGGCGACCGGCCAGCCGGCCATGCGCGCCGCGCCGCGCAACGCGAACAGCGAGCCGGAGATGGCGACGGTGCCGACGTGCACGGCGAGGATCTGCGGAAACCAGGCCACCAGCGACATGTCGGCTCCTCGGGTCGGCGGGGTGTCGGGACGCGGGATGCCATCGTCGCGCGGGCCGGATGCGCGCTGTCAGCCCGGACGGCCATCGCGCCGCGGCGTCAGATAGATCCACGTCGAGCGTAGCGCCCACGGCAGGAATGCCGCCACCCAGGCCGCGGCGGTCAGCGTGTAGGCCAGTGCGCCGCCGCCCGCCAGCGCGTCGACCACGCGCGCGATCGCCACCGCCTGCAGCGCGAGGAAGGTGAACCACGGAATCGCGCCCATGTGCAGCGGTCGACCGGAATGGCCATGTGTCACGCGCGTCACCATCGCCACCAGCATCGAGCCGAAGAAGCCCACGGTCAGCGCGTGCAATGCGGCCATGTCCCAGGCGCCATAATGGCCTTCACCGTAGATGCCGCCCACCGCGAACAGCGCGAAGCTCAGCGGCAGCCAGACAAAGGCGATGTAGAGGACACCCAGCAGCCCCGGTCGGCGTGCCTTCCAGGGCTGCCAGGCGATCCAGTGCCCGAGAAACAACAGCGCCAGCAGGGCATCGCTCAGTGCACGCAGGCGCGGCTGATCCAGTGCGCCCAACAGCAGATGGGCCAGCAACAGCAGCCATGCGGCGGGCAGCGACCACGCGGGCCGCACCACGTGATAACCCGCGATCACGCTGCTGGAGAAGAACGGCAGCATGCGATGGGTGACGGTGAAGAACACTGGTATCAGAAAGGCGAAGGTGCCGATGCGGATCGCCGCGATCGCCAGCGCAGGCGGTGCGCCCAGCAGAAAGGCCAGGAACAGCGCCAGGCCGAGCGCCCCCAGGATCAGCGCGGCGAGGATCGACCACGCCCAGCGATCGCGCGATCGCGCCGCGCGCAGCACGCCGAGCAGGCGCGTGATGCCATAGCACCAGCCCGCCAGCAGCAGCGCGAAGCCGAGCACCAGCAGCGGACGCAGATCGAGCAGGCCGAGCAACGCCAGCAGATAACCGCCGAACACCCCGGCGAACACCGGCGCATAGGCGCCGCGCCGCAACTCGCGCTGCCCGGTCCAGCGCGGGAACACGGTCAGGGTGAAGCCGAAGATGAAGGGGCCGAGCATGCCGTACTGCGCCAGCATCGCGTGCGCCCAGGTCGCCGGGATCGGCGCCTGCGGCCAATGCACCCAGCTCCAGGTTCCGGCGGCCAGTGCCAGTGTCCACCACAGCATGCTCAGCAGCACCGCCGTGGCGCCGGCAAAGAACATCATGCGATGCGGCGCGGCGGCCAGGACACGCGCCATGGATGGCGAGATGCCGCGCGGATTCGCTCGCTCATGTTCGAGGCTTGCGGCGATCGGTCGTGGCTGGTGCCCGGCTTCGGGTCGATTCATGGCGCAGATTCCAAATGAGGGTTCGACGATATTGCGCGGCGTCGATACGCATGCAGCTCAAGCGGCCGGCTGCAATCCGAAGTTCTCGGGATGCAGCAACAGATCATCCAGGGTGTGGCGATCGAGCACCGCCACGAAGGCGGCGAGAGCTTCTCGCAATACGCCGCGCAAGCGGCAGGTGGGTGCGATCAGGCAGTGGTTGTCCGCGGAAAAGCACTCCACCAGCGCGAAGTCGGGCTCGGTCAAGCGCAGCACGGCGCCGATGCGTATGCGATCCGGGCGCTTGGCCAGCGTGAATCCGCCGGTGCGGCCGCGCACGGCTTTCAGATACCCCGCGCGCGTCAGCACATTGACCACTTTCATCAGGTGATTGCGCGAGATGTGATAAACCTGCGCGGTTTCCTCGATGGTGATCAGACGCTCGCGTTGCGCTGCGGCGTACATCAACACGCGCAGGGCGTAATCGGAGAAGTTGGTCAGTCGCATGATGGCTCCTTGTATCCGCCCGGCATGGTTTGCGTGGCCCCGAAG
>JAJYDI010000157.1 GCA_021777635.1 Pseudomonadota bacterium | reverse complement strand
CCTGCTGTATTGAGCACGACACGGCAAGCGCGCGGCGACGGCGAGCTCGCCATCGAGTGCGCGGGGGTGGCCCCGCGCCGCGCACGCAATCAGCCGCACGCACCGGGCGCCAAGGCGATGGGCGACATTAGCGCGAGCGCGAATGGCGCATGAGATTCCCGCTATCGGACGAACTCAACGCGCGCTAGCCGCTCGCATTGAGCGTATCCACTGTCGAGGAGTTCGCCGATGTCTGCCCGACCCCTAGGGTTCGCTGCCGTGCTGCTGTGCGCCTGTTGCGGCGCGGCATCCGCCTATGCCGCTGTCGTTCCGATCGAGGTGCGTCACGCCTACCCGCCGAACTGGGCCGCCCGGGTGCCCAATCGCCTCTATGTCACCGTCGAGGTGTGTGACGCCGATGGGACCTGTGTCAACGTGCCCGATGTCGTCGTCGATACCTCATCGGCCGGCCTGCGCGTGAACCGCGCCGCGCTCGGCGCTCTGCGCCTGGCCGAGCTCAATGATGTCGTCACCGGCGCGCCGTTGCGCGCCTGTGCCCGGCTTGCGCAGGGCTCCATCTGGGGCAACGTGGTCAGGGCTCAGGTGCGTCTCGGCGCGCTGAGCACGCGTTGGGCGATCCCGATCCAGACGTACACGGTGCAAACCGGCCGCGGCGACTACTTTGATGCTCCGGCGGAATGCGGCAGTCGCGCCCAGGATCTGGCGCAAAACGGCGCGCTCGCCGGCAACGGCGTGCTCGGCATCGGGCCACAGCGCAACGATTGTCAATTCTCCGTCCTGCCCGGAGGCACCGAATTGGCGTACAGCGCGCAACGGGTCGACGCCTGTCCGCTGACGCCGGGCGATGCGCGCTATTTCCTGGCCACGCTGGACGGGTGGGTTCCGCTCGACCCGCACTGGTCTCAGCGTCTGCCCAATCCAGTCGTCGCGTTGCCCGTCGGCCATGATGACGGTGTCGTGCTGCAGCTCGACGGGCCGATCCTCGACGCCGGCCGGCCCTCGGTGAGCGGCCGCCTGGGCCTGGGGTTCGACGCCTCGACCCTGGAACTGTTCAATGCCAAGCCGCGCGCCTTGCCGTTCGAGCCGTGGCCGACGCTGCCGATCAAGGTGGACGGTGAACTCGTCCAGGCCGAGTTGTGCAGCACGGCGCAGTGCGTTGAATTCAACGCGGAGCAGGCCCGGCACTTCGGCATCGATCGCGCGACGGTGGAGTGCCCCCGCGAGTTGCAACTCGACTTCGAGCCCGTTGCGCCGGATTGGCTTGAACTGCTGCGCAATCCTGTGCTGGCGCAGCGGCAACCGCCGCCGCGGCTGCCGGCCTCGCTGCGCCTGGTCGACACCGCCCGCAGCAGCATGAATCCCGCATGGTGGCGCAACGCGGCGCAGCCTTGCGCGACGGCGATCAACCCCAGCGATCAGCCCGTGGTCACGCTGGGACTGCCGTTCTTCTTTGGTCGCACCATCGGCATCGGTCTGCCGTCGTCCGAGTATCCACGCGGCTACCTGCTGTATTGATCTCGACATGGCACGACGCCGGGCGCCCGGCGTCGTGGCGAGGGTCGACATCAGCCCGCGCATGAATCCAGCGTGAGACCGCGGGCACCGGACGAACTCAAAGCGCGCCAGCCACTCGCAGTGTGCGTATTCATTGTCGAGGAGTTCGTTGATGTCTGCCCGTTCCCTGGGGTTAGCCGCCGCGCTGCTGAGCGCTTGTTGTGCTGCGGAATCGGCCCACGCCGCCATCGTTCCGGTCGAGGTGCGTCACGCCGTCACGCCGGGCCGCTGGGCTCCGGCGCCCAACCGCCTCTATGTCACCGTGGAGGTGTGCGACCCCGATGGGGCCTGCATCCAGGTGCCCGACGTCGTGGTCGACACCGCATCGGCCGGCCTGCGCCTGGACCGCGCCGCGCTCGGCGATCTGCGCCTGGACGAGGTCATCGATGCCGGCAGCGGTGCACCGCTGCGCGCCTGCGCCCGACTGGCGCAGGGCACCATCTGGGGCAAGGTCGTCAAAGCCCAGGTGCGCCTCGGCGAGCTGAGCACGCGCTGGGCCATACCGATCCAGACCTACACGGTGCAGACCGGGCACAACGGCAACTTCGACGCCCCGGAAGGATGCGGCAGTCGGCGGCAGGATCTGGCGCAAAACGGTACGCTCGCCGGCAACGGCGTGCTCGGCATCGGACCGCAGCACAACGATTGCCAGTTCTCCGTGCTGTCCAGCGGCACCGGATCGGCCGATTGGGAGCGCCTGGTCGGTGCCTGCCCGCTGGTGCCGGACGAAGCGCGCTATTTTGCGGCCGCTCCGCGCGGCGGCTGGATCCCGGTCGAGCCGCATCCGGCGGAGCGTCTGCTCAATCCGGTTGCCGCACTGCCCCCCGGCCACGATGACGGCGTGGTGCTGCAACTCGGGGGGGGAGTGCCCAATGCCGGCTTGCCCCTGGTGCGCGGTCGCCTCGGCGTGGGGCTCGACGCCGCGGCCATGGCGCTGTTCGCGAGCAAACCGCGCGCGCTCGCATTCGAGCTGTGGTCCACCGTGCCGATCAAGGTCAACGGCGAGCTCGGCAACGCCGAAATTGTCAGCAGCGCACAGTCGATGGAATTCAGCACGGCGATGGCCGCGCAGCTGGGCGTCGACGTGGCGACGAAATCGGATCCATGCACGGTGAAAATCGACCTCGATTCCGTCACGCCGCATTGGCTCGAACTGCTGCGCAATCCTCTGCTGGCGCAGCAGCAGCCGCCGCCGCGACCGATGGCCACCATGCGAGTGGTCAACCTCGAGAGCAGCCGCAGGAATCCGACCTGGTGGCGCAACGCGGCACAGCCCTGTGCGGCGACGATCAACCCCAACGAG
>JAJYDI010000037.1 GCA_021777635.1 Pseudomonadota bacterium | reverse complement strand
CAGGGTCAGCGCGCCGCCCGGCGCCAGCAGCAGCACCAGCGCCACGATCGCCGCCACCAGCAGCAGCGCGAACAGGACCGGGGCACTGCAGAAATCCGGCAGCGGAGCGCGCTCGCGCGCGGCGGCCGGCGTCATCCCGGCGCCCCGCGCAGACGCACGCCGATCCAGGCGCGCAGGTCGGCGATCTCCTCGGGACAGACCTGATGCGCCATCACGTAGCTGTGCCAGTCCACCGCGTGGCCCAGCGTCGCCAGGGCGTCGCGCGAACGCAGTCCCAGCGCCATCGGCACGATCGGGTCAAGACGACCGTGGCCCATGAACACCGGCAGATGGGTGTTGGCCATGCTGCGTTCGGCGGCGCTGTGCGCCTGCAGCGGAAGATAGGTCGAGAGCGCGATCGCGCCGGCCAACGGCTGGCGGTGACGCAATGCGGTCGCCAGCGCGATCGCGCCGCCCTGCGAAAAGCCCGCCAGCAGGATGCGCTCGGCCGCCACGCCGCGCGCAGTCTCGCGTTCGATCAGCGCCTCGACTTCGGCGATCGCGGCGCGCATGCCGTTCTCGTCCTGCCGGGCATGCAGATCGAAGGCCTGGATGTCGTACCAGGCGCGCATGCGCATGCCGCCGTTGACGGTCACCGGGCGCACCGGCGCATGCGGAAACACGAAGCGCAGCGGCGGCCAGGCGCGCTCCGTCAACTGCGGCACGAGCGGCATGAAATCGTTGCCGTCGGCACCCAGGCCATGCAGCCAGATGATGCTGTGACGCGGGCCGGGTCCGGTTTCGGTCTCGACACAGGGCAGGGGCATGCGCGGTCCTTGGTGGGTGTCGACAGCATGCCGCATGCGCGGACCGGCTAGAAGCCCGCCGGGGCGCTCAGAACCGCGCGCCGAGCAGCAGCATCGTCTCACCGATGTTGGGGCCCCTCGCGAGATGGCCGTTGGAGATGTGCCGGACCATCACGTCCCAGTGCCCGACCTGCCAGCCAAGGGTATCGACGAACTCGCCGCTGCTGGACAGTGCATTGGTCTTGCCGTGGGTGACGCCGATGCCGAAACCGAGAAAGGCATGCCGCCAGATCCCGTCGCCGGGCAAGCTGGCCTGCACGCCCGCGAAGCCGATCCAGACGTCATGATCGAGACGATCGACTGCAGTGCCCCGTGCGCGCACGTAGCCCAGTCCGAACTCGGGCGCGATGTCGAGTGCGCGCCAGCGCCATGGATCCGCGGCCGCCTCGGCGAACACGGCGCTGGTCCAGTGATGCTGACCGGTGACGCTCGGACCCCAGCTCACCGTGGTCTCGGCGCTGCGGGCGACGAGCGGAATGGCCAGCAGCACCGCCAGCAATGCCCGCGACAGGGCCCCGAGGCAGCGCCGAGGGAGGGGGTCGCGAGGGGGAACCTCGTCTGAGGGGATCATGCGGTCTCCATCACGGTCCCGTTCCTGACTGTGTCTATCGACATAACAGCGTCAGCAAGTGGGTGTGAAAGCCATGAGTACAAGGTCTTCGTACAGCAGGTCGGTCCGATAGGAGTCTCGGCTTATTTTGCCTTGACAATAAAATGCATGGCTATATCATAACCGGCCATGTCTGCCTGCCCGACCATCCCGTCCGCCGCCGAAGGGAATCTCGGTGTCCTCCTCGGTTGCGTGCGCGCGCGCCTGGCGGCGGCGCTCGAAGCCGAGCTGGCGCGTCGCGGTTTCGACCTCAACCAGACCCAATACGTGGTGCTGAAACGCCTGGCGCTGTGCGGCCCGCAATCGCCGGGAGAACTGGCGCAGGCGGTAGGTCATGATGCCGGCGCGATGACGCGGGTGATCGATCGCCTGGAAGCCAAGGGCTACCTGCGCCGCGAGCCCCATCCCAGCGATCGGAGGGCGTTGCGCATCGTCCCGACCGAGGCCGGGGCCGCCTTGTGGACCCAGCTCAGCGACTGCGGTGAACGCGTGCTCGAACAGGCGCTCTCGCGCCTGCAGCCGGCGGACCGCAGGCAGCTGGCGGCCAGTCTCAAGGGCATCCTCGAAGCGCTGAGCGACACACCCGCGCCCGTCCCGCCCTCCGCCTGATTCCATGGTGACGCCCATGCGTGTCCTGCAGTCTCCCGCGCTGGCGGGAGTCATCACCCTCCTTCTCGCGGGCTGCGTCAGCAGCGCGGGTCTGCGTCCGCAGGGACAACCGCTGGCGGCGGACCAACTGCAGGCTGCCCGCAGTTTCGCCGGAACGCCGCTGTCACCGGCCGCGTGGCCGCGTGCCGACTGGTGGACGACCTTCGGCGACCCCGAGCTCGATCGCCTGGTGCAGCAGGCACTGGCGGGCAATCCCGACCTGGCGGCTGCCGACGCCCGGGTGCGTCTCGCCGAGGCGCAGGCCGGGGCAGCCGATGCGGCGCGCGCGCCGCAGGTCGGCGCCGGGGTGTCGTCCTCCGGCATCCGCGTTCCGAGCACCGTGATTCCGCGCCCCTACGGCGGCCACTACAGCGCGCTCGACCGCATCGGCCTCAACTTCAGTTACACCTTCGACCTCTGGGGCGGTCGTCGCGCGGCCTGGGAAGCCGCCGTCGATCGCGGCCATGCCGCGCAAGTGGATGCCGCCGCGGCACGCCTGACCCTGGCCGCCGATGTCGCCCGCGCCTACGCCACCCTCGGCGCCGCCGAGAAAACCCGGGCCATCGCCGATTCCGAGCTGCAGCGCGCCACGCATGTGCTGAGCCTGACCCGCCAGCGAGTCGGTGCCGGCATCGACAACCGTCTCGACCTGGATCAGGCAGCCGCCGCGGTGGCCGCGGCCACGGCCGACCGCGCCGCGCGACAGCGCAGTGTGGCGCTGGCTCGGATCGCGTTGGCGGCGCTGCTCGGCCGGGGTCCGGACGCCACCCTGACGCTCACCGCGCAGCCGTTGCCGCCGGCGGCGCTGGCGTTGCCGGCCGACCTGCCGGCCGCATTGCTGGGCCGGCGTCCGGACGTCGTCGCCGCCCGCTGGCGCATCGAGGCGGCCGCGCGCGCGATCCATGCCGCCCGGGCAGCGTTCTATCCCAATCTCAATCTCGCCGCCGGGCTCGGGCTGGCCTCGCTGGGCGGGGGCAACCTGCTCGAAGCCGCCAGCCGCTACGAACAGTTCGGCCCGGCGCTCAGCCTGCCGCTGTTCGACGGCGGCCGCCTGCGCGCCAACCTCGCCGGCCGGGACGCCGACTACGACCTCGCCGTGGCGCAATACAACCAGACCCTGATCGAAGCACTGCGCCAGGTCGCCGCCGGCGTGGCCACGCTGCGCACGCTCGATCGCGAAAGCGGCGCCGCCCGCCAGGCGCGCGCCGACGCGGCTTCGGCCTGGAAGATCGCGCTGATCCGCTACCGCGCCGGCATCGGCAGTTACATCGAGGCACTGACCGTCGAACGCGGCCTGCTCGCGGCCGAGCAGCGCGTTGCCACCCTCGACGCCGCGCGCGTCGTGCAATCGATCGAGCTGGTGCAGGCGCTGGGCGGCGGTTATGCCTCGACCGCCGTGACCGCCGACCCTGCCCCTGCCCACGCTGTTGCCGAGGTCCATCCATGAGCTCCCAGACACCCATCTCCGTCGCGGCCGCGCCGGCGCCCAACGGACGGCGCCGGCTGCTGCTGCGCCTGCTGCTGCTGGCGATCGTCGCGGCCGGCCTGCTGTGGCTGGCCTGGTACTGGCTCGATGGCCGCTGGTACCAGGACACCGACGACGCCTATGTGCACGGCAACATCGTCGAGATCACCCCGCTGGTGCCGGGCACCGTGATCAGCATCGGCGCCGACAACGACGACCTGGTGCACCAGGGTCAGGTGCTGGTGCAGTTCGATGCCGCCGATGCGCGCGTCGCACTGCAGCGTGCCGAGGCGAATCTCGCGCGCGCGGTGCGCCAGGTGCGCGGGCTGTACGCAAACGCCGCCGCCGTGCGGGCCGAGCTGGCCGCGCGCAAGGTCGCGGTGGACAAGGCGCGCAGCGACTTCGCGCGGCGCCGCAACCTGGCCGCGAGCGGCGCGATCTCGGCCGAGGAGCTGGCCAACGCGCGTGACGCACTGGCCGCCGCCGAGCAGGCCTACAGCGCGGCGCAGCAGCAGCTGGCCGGCAGCCGCGCGCTGGTGGCCGACACCGTGATCGCCGCGCAGCCCGACGTGCTGGCCGCCGCGGCGGCGGTGCGCCAGGCCTATCTGGACGACGTTCGCTCGCAACTGCTGGCGCCGGTGACCGGCTACGTCGCCAAGCGCAGCGTGCAGGTGGGCCAGCGCGTCGCGCCGGGCACGCCGTTGATGGCGGTGGTGCCGCTGGGCGGGGTGTGGGTCAATGCCAACTTCAAGGAAACCCAGCTGGCGCACATGCGCATCGGCCAGCCGGTGACGCTGACCGCGTCGCTGTATGGCAGCGGCGTCACCTACCACGGCCGCGTCGACGGCATCGGCATCGGCACCGGCAGCGCGTTCGCCCTGCTGCCGGCGCAGAACGCCACCGGCAACTGGATCAGCATCGTGCAGCGGGTCCCGGTGCGCATCGTGCTGGAGCCGAGGGAGCTGGCGGCGCATCCGCTGCGCATCGGCCTGTCGATGAGCGTCGAGGTCAACCTGCACGACCGCAGCGGACCGGTCTTGTCGACGACCACGCGCACGCGACCGGTGCTGGCCACCGGCGTCTATGCGCATCAGCTCGCCGACGCCGATGCCCTGGTCGCCCGCATCATCCACGCCAATGCCGGCAGCGTCCGGTAAGGACGCGCAGCGTCGATGAGCGAAGCACACGCCCCATCGGGTGGGTTCAGCCCGCCCAGTCTGGCGCTGGCGACGATCGGACTGTCGCTGGCGACCTTCATGCAGGTGCTCGACACCACGATCGCCAATGTCTCGCTGCCGACGATCGCCGGCAATCTCGGCGTCAGCAACGAGCAGAGCACCTGGGTGATCACCTCGTTCGCGGTCAGCAACGCGATCGCGCTGCCGCTGACCGGATGGCTGACGCGCCGCGTCGGCGAGGTCCGGCTGTTCATCTGGGCAACCATCCTGTTCACGCTGTCGTCGATGCTGTGCGGGCTGTCGCACAGCATGGGCATGCTGATCGCCTTTCGCGTGCTGCAGGGCGCGGTGGCCGGACCGATGTACCCGATTACCCAGGCGCTGCTGGTGTCGATCTATCCGGCGCACAAGCGCGGCCAGGCGCTGGCGCTGCTGGCGATGGTCACCGTGGTCGCGCCGATCGCAGGACCCATTCTCGGCGGCTGGATCACCGACAATTACAGCTGGCAGTGGATCTTCTTCATCAACGTGCCGATCGGGTTCTTCGCCGCCAGCGTGGTCGCATCGCAAATGCGCGGCCGCCCCGACCCGACCGACCGGCCGCGCATGGACTACGTCGGACTGATCACCCTGGTGATCGGCGTGGCGGCACTGCAGATCCTGCTCGACAAGGGCAACGACGCCGACTGGTTCAGCTCGAACTTCATCGTCATCCTGGCGATCGTGGCGGCCGTCTCGCTGACGATCTTCCTGATCTGGGAGCTGACGGACACCGACCCGATCGTCGACCTGCGCCTGTTCCGGCATCGCAACTTCAGCGCCGGCACCGTGGTCCTGGTGCTCGGCTACGCGGTGTTCTTCAGCATCAACTTGCTGGTGCCGCAATGGCTGCAGACGCAGCTCGGCTATACCTCCGAGTGGGCCGGCTTCGCCGCCGCGCCGCTGGGCATCCTGCCGGTGATCCTGACCCCGTTCGTCGGCCGCTACGCGCACAAGTTCGACCTGCGGGTGCTGGCGGCGCTCTCGTTCCTGGTCCTGGCGCTGACCTCGTTCTGGCGTTCGGACTTCAACACCCAGGTCGACTTCGACACCGTGGCCATGGTGCAGCTGGTGCAGGGCCTGGGCGTGGCGCTGTACTTCATGCCCATCCTCACCATCCTGCTCTCGGACCTCACCCCGCGCGAGATCCCGTCGGGCTCGGGCACGGCCACGTTCCTGCGCGTGCTGGCCGGCAGTTTCGCCGCGTCGATCACCACCTTCATGTGGAACCGCCGCGCCGCGCTGCATCACGCCCAGCTGACCGAGCACATCACCGCCTATTCGCCGATGGCGCGCCACGCGCTGGCCCGGCTCGGTCCCGGCGAACGCGGTGCGGCCCTGCTCAATCTCGAGATCACCCGGCAGGGCTACCAGATCGGCTTCAACGAGCTTTTCCACGTCATCGGCTGGGTCTTCGTCCTGATGATCCCGATCCTGTGGCTGGCCAAGCCGCCGTTTTCGCCCAAGGCGGGCGGCAGCGCGGCGGCGCACTGACCGGACGTGCGGCGCGGTCCGATCGGATGCTGCCGCGAGCCTTTCAGCGCGGCCCCGGCTTCTCGCGCTGGCGCCGTCCCAGCGTGCGATGCCCCGGCTGCGCGCCCGCCTTGCGTTGCAAGCGCTGCTCCAGCGCCAGCGCCTGCTGCTCGCGTTCATCGTGCAGCTTGAGATAGCTGCGCCAGCGCTCGCCGTCGAGCTCGCCCGAAGCAAGCGCCGCACCGATCGCGCAGCCGGGCTCGTTGCCGTGGCCGCAGTCGGCAAAGCGGCAGTTGCCGGCCAGCGTCGCGATGTCGGCGTAGAGATCGAGGTTCTCCTCGCCGGTCAGCTTGAGCTCGCGCATGCCCGGGGTATCGATCAGGCAGGCGCCGCCGGGCAGCGCCAGCAACGCGCGGTGCGTGGTGGTGTGGCGGCCGCGGCTGTCGTTGGCACGGATGGCGGCGGTAGCCTGGCGCTGCTCCCCCAGCAGCGTATTGGTCAACGTGGACTTGCCGGCCCCCGAGGAGCCCACCAGCGCGGCGGTGACGCCCGCCCCCAGCCATGGAGCCAGCTGCGCGCCGACCCCGGGGTCCTTGGCATTGATCGCCAGCACGGCGGTCGCCGGCGGCAGCGTCGATTCCAGCTGCGCCCGCGCGGACGCTGCCCCGGGATGCTGGTCGGCCTTGGTCAGCAACACCACCGGCGTCGCGCCGGAGCCGTCGATCAGCGCCAGGTAGCGCTGGATGCGGCGCGGATTGAAGTCGCCGTCGAGCCCCATCAGCACCAGCACCACGTCGACGTTGGCCGCGATCACCTGGCGCTGGTAGCGCTCGCCGGCGGCGGCGCGCGTCAGCAGGCTGCGTCGCGGCATGATGGCGAGAATGTGCGGCGGCGACCCCGGCGCGACCCAGACGAAATCGCCCACCGCCGGCCGCAGTACAGGGTCCAGTCCGCGGCGCAGGAACTCCGGCGCCGGCTGCGCACTGAAGGGACCGCGCCCGTCGTGCAGGACGTATCCGGAGCGATGCTGCGCGGCGACACGGGCCAGACTCTGGCCGGGTGCGGGCGGCGGAGTCGCATCCTGCGCACGCCAGCCCAGGCGGATCAGATCATTCAAGCTGGATTCCCCAGATCACGCCGCAGGGCCGGGCCCGCATCGCGTGGCTATTTGCCAAATGGAACGCTAGCATGCGGCGCGCCGGTCCGGAGTCTGTCCGCCCATGCATGACCTGATTCCCAGCCCGCGCCTGGACGCGGTGCGCTATGACATCCGCGGTCCGCTGGTGCAGCGCGCGCGCGCGCGCGAGGCGGCCGGGCACACACTGTATTCGCTCAATATCGGCAACCCGGCGCGCTTCGGCCTGCGCACGCCACCGCATCTGGTCGCCGCGGTGAACGCACATCTTGCCGACAGCGAGGGCTACGGCCACGAGCTCGGCCTCGATGATGCGCGCGCGGCGATCTTCGCCCAGCAACGCGCGCGCGGGACGCGGGTCGCCGACAGCAGCCACGTGTTCATCGGCAACGGCGTCAGCGAACTGATCGATCTCGCCTTGCGCGCGCTGCTCGCCCCCGGCGACGAGGTGCTGCTGCCCTGCCCCGACTATCCGCTGTGGACTGCCGCGACCGTGCTCAACGGCGGCCGCCCGGTCTACTACGCCTGCCCGGCCGCTCAGGCACATCTCCCCGATCCCGATGCCCTCGCCGCCCAGATCACGCCGCGCACGCGCGCGCTGGTGCTGATCAATCCCAACAATCCGACCGGCGCGGTCTATCCGCGCGAGCTGCTGGTACGGCTGGTCGAGCTGGCCGCACGCCATCGCCTGCTGCTGCTCAGCGACGAGATCTACGACGGCATCCTCTACGACGACGCCCGTTTCGAACCGCTGGCGCCGCTGGCCGGCGACCTGGCCTGCGTCAGCTTCGCCGGCATTTCCAAGGTCCATCGCGCCTGCGGCTATCGCGTCGGCTGGATGACCCTGAGCGGATCGCCGGCACGCGTCGGCGCCTATCGCGAGGCGCTGCAGCTGCTTACGGCGCTGCGCGTGTGCGCCAACCAGCCGGTGCAGTGGGCGGTGCGTGCCGCGCTCGAAGGTCCGCCCACCATCGCCGCCCTGACCGCGCCCGGCGGGCGCTTGCACGTCACGCGCCAGGCGGTGATCGACGGCGTCGCCGGCAGTGCATTCCTCAGCCTGGTGGCGCCGGCAGGCGCCCTGTACGCCTTTCCGCGCGTGCGCGCCGACGTCCTGCCGGTATTCGATGCCGATGCCTTCGCGCTGGATCTGCTCGAACACGAGGACGTGCTGCTGATGCCGGGCTCGGCGTTCAACCTGCACGACGGCCGGCATCTGCGCCTGACCCTGCTGCCGGAGCCGGCCGATCTGGTCGAGGTGATGCGGCGCATCGAACGCGCGCTGCGCCGCCAGGCCGATGTCGCCGTCGGTACCGTCGCCGTCGCAGTCGCCTGAGGCGCACGTCGATGCCGCTGCAGAAGCGCCTGCTGGCGCTGGGCGATTCCTACAGCATCGGCGAAGGCGTCGCCGAGGCCGAGCGCTGGCCCGTCCAGCTGACCGCCGCGCTGCTCGCCACCGGCCATGCGCTGTCGGATCCGCACATCCTCGCCACCACCGGATGGACCACCGACGAGCTCGCCGCAGCGCTCGAGCGCGCGGCGCCGGAGCCGGCGTGGGCCCTGGTCAGCCTGCAGATCGGCGTCAACGACCAGTACCGCGGCCGCACCGTCGCCGCCCTGCGTTCCGGTTTCCGCCCGCTGCTGGCGCGCGCGATCGAGCTCGCCGGAGGTGCCCCGCAGCGGGTACTGGTGGTGTCGATTCCCGATTGGGGGGTGACGCCGTTCGCGCGCGCGGGCGGCCACGATCCCGCACGCACCGGCGCCGCGATCGATGCCTGCAATGCCGCCGAACGCACGCTGGCCGAAGCCGCCGGCGCGCGCTGGATCGACGTCACCCGTCACTCGCGCACCGCCGGCGCCGAGCTGGCTGCCGATGGACTGCATCCGGGACCGGCGCAGTACCGGCGCTGGCTGACCGCGCTGCTGCCGGCGGCGCGCGGCGCGTTGAGCGAGCGCGGATCCGCGCCGGTGCCGTGACCGCGCGGCGGCTTGCCGCGCCGCGGGGATCGGATGACGCGTTATCATCGATGCTTCCCCTGCGCCGGAAACCGTCATGTCGCTCGATTCCGCCGTCCGCGCCCGCATCGAGGCGCTGCTCGCCGAGCATCGCGTCGTGCTGTTCATGAAGGGCAATCGCCAGACGCCGCAGTGCGGGTTTTCCGCGGCCGCCCGCAACACGCTCGACGAGCTGCTGCCGGACTACCACACCGTCGACGTGCTGGCCGATCCCGCGCTCCGCGAAGGCATCAAGGCGTTCGGCAACTGGCCGACCATTCCGCAGCTGTACGTGGACGGCGAACTGGTCGGCGGCGCCGACATCGTGCGCCAGCTCTACGCCAGCGGCGAGCTGCACGCGCTGTTCGGCCAGGCCGCGCCCGACCGCACGCCGCCCGCGATCACCATCACCGACGCCGCCGCCGAGGCGATCCGCGCCGGCATGGCCGACGCCGGCGCGCTGGCGCTGCATCTCGAGATCGGTCCCGACTTCAGCGCCGGTTTCCAGCTCGCGCCGGCGGGCGATCACGACATCGTCAGCGTCGCCAACGGCATCCCGGTGCACCTCGACCCCGGCAGCGCGCAGCGCGCGCAGGGCATCGTCATCGACTGGGTGCGGAGCGTGCAGGGCGAGGGCCTGTCGCTGCGCTTTCCGGGCGCCGGCGTGCAACCGCTGGACGCGCGCGAAGCGGCCGCGCGCCTCGCCGCCGGAGCCGTCACCCTGATCGATGTGCGCCCCGCCGCCGAGCGCGCGCTGGCCGCGGTGGCCGGCGCGCGCGCGCTGGAAGCCGAGGGCTACGAGACGCTGGCACAGCTGCCCAGGGACACCGCACTGGCCTTCCTCTGCCACCACGGCGTGTCCAGCCGCGGTGTCGCCGAGCGCTTCGCCGCGCACGGCTTCCGCCAGGTGTTCAACGTCGAGGGCGGCATCGACGCCTGGGCGCGCGAGGCCGATCCCGGTCTGCCGCGCTACTGAGGCGCGCCCGATCTTCCGGCGCAACGGGCGACAGCGCTATCGGCCAACGTGTGGGTTTCTTCCGGCCCGTCGTCCTTCGGCCCATGGCCGGATGCCTCGGCCCATGGCCTCGGCATGACCAAAGCACGATGACCAAAGACTGGGTCGCCTTGAGGCCAGGAACAGGGTGCCGGTCAGCGGCGCGACGTGGACAGGCGGCGCAACCCGGGTCTTGCGCTGCGCGCGGCGGCAACGAGACAACCCGGCGCGGGATTCAGCCCGGCGCGGCGAGGCGATCCTTGATCAACCGGGACACCGCGCCCATGTCGGCGCGGCCGGCGGCGCGCTCCTTCACCAGCGCCATCACCTTGCCCATGTCCCGGGCGGAGGCGGCGCCGCTGTCGGCGATCGCGGCGGCGATCAGGGCGTCGAGTTCGCCGGCATCCAGCTTGGTCGGCAGATAGGCCTCGATCACGGCGATCTCGAAGCGCTCGACGGCAGCCAGATCCTCGCGGCCCGCCTGCTCGAACTGCGCGACGGAGTCGCGGCGCTGCTTGAGCATCTTCTCCAGCACCGTCAGCACCTGGGCGTCGTCGAGGACGATGCGCTCGTCCACCTCGCGCTGCTTGATCGCGGCGTTGACCAGCCGGATCACCCCGAGCCGCGGCTTGTCGCCCGCGCGCAGCGCGGTCTTCATGTCGTCGATCAGCTGGTCCTTGAGCGGCATCACGGCAGTTCCCGGACTATGAAATGCAAAGAGCCGGCGCGCCCGCGGCGGCGCCGGCCCGAAGCTGCACGGCGGACGCGCTCAGTAAAGGCGCGTGCGACGCGTGGTATCGCGCGACAACCGGCGCAGATGACGCTTGACCGCCGCGGCACGCTTGCGCTTGCGCTCCTGGGTCGGCTTTTCGTAGAACTCGCGCTTGCGCGTTTCGGCCAGGACGCCGGCCTTTTCGCACGTGCGCTTGAACCGACGCAGGGCGACTTCGAACGGCTCGTTCTCGCGAACCTTGACGTTGGGCATGGTGACTCCGCTGTAAACTGGCCCGGCTGATCGGGCGAGCCGCGAAGTATAGCGTGGACATCGGAAGCGTTTCAAAGCCGGTGCTCGGCATCGAATCCTCCTGCGACGAGACCGGGGTGGCGCTGTTCCAGCCCGGGCGCGGCCTGCTGGCCGATCGCCTGTACAGCCAGGTCGACCTGCATCAGGCCTATGGCGGCGTGGTGCCCGAACTGGCCAGCCGCGACCACGTGCGCAAGCTGCTGCCGCTGATCCGCGAAACCATGGCCGCCGCCGGCATGAACTTCCGTGATCTTGGCGGCGTGGCCTACACCGCCGGCCCCGGCCTGGTCGGCGCCCTGCTGGTCGGCGCCGCCGCGGCGCGCGCGCTGGCCTGGGCGCTGCAGATCCCCGCCATCGGCGTGCATCACATGGAGGCGCACCTGCTGGCGCCATTGCTGGAACCCGCGCCGCCGGCGCCGCCGTTCGTGGCGCTGCTGGTCTCGGGCGGCCACTCGATGCTGGTGCACGTGGCCGGGATCGGTCGTTATCGGCTGCTCGGCGACACCCTCGACGATGCCGCCGGTGAAGCCTTCGACAAGACCGCCAAGCTGCTCGGCCTGCCCTATCCGGGCGGCCCGGCGCTGGCGGCGCTGGCCGAGCAGGGCCGCGCCGGCGCTTTCCGCTTTGCGCGTCCGATGACCGACCGCCCGGGCCTCGATTTCAGCTTTTCCGGGCTCAAGACGCAGGTGCTGCTGGCCTGGCAGCGCAGCGATCGCAGCGCATCGACTCGCGCCGACATCGCGCGCGGCTTCGAGGACGCCGTGGTCGAGACCCTGGCGATGAAGTGCCGGCGCGCGCTGGCCGCCAGTGGCGCGCGCACCCTGGTCGTCGCCGGCGGCGTCGGCGCCAACCGCCGCCTGCGCGACGCGCTGGCCGCCGCAGCGACCGCGGACGGCTTCCGCGTCGCCTTCCCGCGGCTGCAGTTTTGCACCGACAATGGCGCCATGATCGCCTTCGCCGGCGCCCTGCGCCTGGCCGCGGGCCAGCACGACGACCGCGCGATCCGCGTGCTGCCGCGCTGGGACCTCGAAAGCCTGCCGGCGGTCACATGACGCCGCGGTCGCGGCGCCCCTCCTGCGACGGATCCCCGGAATTGCCATGGACCTCGTCTTCATCGACAACCTGCGCCTCGACGCCCTGATCGGCGTGCATGCGCACGAACGCGGCGCCCGCCAGCCGTTGCGCGTGGACCTGCAGATGGCCTGCGACACCCGCGCCGCCGCGGCCAGCGACCGTCTCGTCGACACGCTTGACTACGCGGCCGTGGCCCGGCGCCTGCAGGCCATCGCGGCGGCCGGCGACGCGCAGCTGGTCGAGGTGCTGGCCGAGCGCATGGCCGAATGCGTGCAGCGCGAATTCGGCGTGCGCTGGCTGCGGCTGCGGCTGGGCAAGCTGCAGGCACTGGCTGACGCCGACGCGGTCGGCGTGCAGATCGAGCGCGGCCTGCGGCTGCCATGAACGCCGTGCCGCCGGTGCGCGCCTACCTCAGCCTGGGCTCGAACATGGAGCCCGAGCGGCACCTGCGCGCGGCGCTGGACGCGCTTGCCGCGGCCTTCGGCCCGCTGCAGGTGTCGCCGGCCTACCGGACCCCGGCGCGCGGTTTCGCCGGACCGGATTTCCTCAATCTTGCGGTGGCGCTCGACACCAATCTGTCCGCGCAGGCACTGCGCGACTGGTTGCATGCACTCGAGTCACGTCTGGGCCGCGACCGCAGCGCGCCGCGCCTGTCCAGTCATACGCTCGATGCCGATCTGGTGCTGTACGGCGAGCAGGTCCCCGGCGACGACGGCGGCCTGCACCTGCCGCGCGACGATCTCAGCGCCCCCTACGTGCTCAAGCCGCTGGTCGACATCGCACCCGATGCCCGCGACCCGCGCAGCGGCCGCACGCTGACGGCGCTGTGGGCCGAGCACCCCGAGCGTGACCGACCGCTGCCCGCGGTCACGCTGCGCGGCTGACCCCGCCTCTGGCGATCGGCGCGGCGGGATGCTAGAAAAGCCCCGTCCATCCGACCGGGGAACGATCATGGCAGGCAAATTCGCGACCAGCTGGTCGCTGGTCAAGGCAAGTGCCGCGGTGCTCAAGAGCGATCGCGAACTGCTGGTGTTTCCGCTGCTGTCGGGCCTGGCCACGCTGCTGGTACTCGCCAGCTTCGCGCTGCCGTTCCTGGCGGCGGGCGGGATGCTGCATCTGCGCGAAGTCGCCGGCACGCATGCAGGCCTGGCCGCTGGCGACTACGCGATGCTGTTCCTGTTTTATCTCTGCCAGTACACGGTGATCTTCTTCTTCAACACCGCGCTGGTGGGCGCCGCGATGATGCGCCTGGACGGCGACAACCCCACGCTCGGCGACGGCCTGCGCCTGGCCTGGGGCCGGCTGCCGGCGATCCTCGGCTATGCCCTGATCGCCGCCACC
>JAJYDI010000156.1 GCA_021777635.1 Pseudomonadota bacterium | reverse complement strand
AGCGCGCTCAGAAACGCCGCGAGACGCGACTGGTCAGCAAGACCAATCGTCTTGAGGACATCATGGCGCAGATGAGCCAGGGCGGCGGCGAGCAGCAGACGCTCAACATCGTCGTCAAGGCCGACGTGCAAGGTTCGGTCGAGGCCCTGCGCGATGCCTTGACCAAGCTCGGCAATGACATCGTCAAGGTCAACGTAATCGCTTCCGGCGTCGGCGGTCTCACCGAATCCGACGCGACGCTGGCGGCGGCATCCAAGGCGCTGCTGATCGGCTTCAACGTGCGCGCCGACGCCACTGCGCGCCGCGTGATCGAGGCCAACGGTCTCGACCTGCGCTATTTCTCGATCATCTATGACGTGATCGACCAGGTGCGTCAGGTGGCCTCCGGCCTGCTTGGCGTGGAAGTGCGCGAAGAGATCATCGGCATCGCCCAGGTGCGCGAGGTGTTTCGCAGCTCCAAGTTCGGCGCCGTGGCCGGCTGCATGGTGCTCGAGGGCATGGTCAAGCGCAGCAAGCCGATCCGCGTGCTGCGCGACAACACCGTGGTCTTCCAGGGTGAACTGGAGTCGCTGCGCCGCTTCAAGGATCTGGTGGACGAAGTGCGCAACGGCATGGAGTGCGGTATCGCCGTCAAGCAGTACAACGACGTCAAGGTTGGCGACCAGATCGAGTGCTTCGAGCGCATCGAGGTGGCGAGAACGCTATGACGCTGTGGGACCCGGGCTAAGCCGGGCGGGTACCAAGCGCCAGGAATGGATGGTTCGCGAGGGCCATCGATCCGGGATCGTCTGAAAACCGAACAACTGAAGGTACAAGCTCTTCCCGCGCGCGCTGAGTGATCCGGGTTGTTCGCGTCAGAAGAACCTTTTGCTTCGCCCCGGATGACCAGCGCGCCCGAAGGAAATCCCGTTCCGGGACGACCGAAGGACATTCAGCGGAGAAGTCCCCCACGGGATGACCGCTTGCGCTTGCCGCTTACCGCCCACTGAAGCTGCCCCGACGATGCCTTCGCACGATTTCAAACGCACCGACCGTGTCGCCGCCGAGCTTCGTCGCGAGGTCAGCACCTTGGTGCATGCTGCGGTGCGCGATCATGCGCTGCCCTCGGTCAGCGTGTCCGATGTCGAGGTAACGCGAGACCTCGATTCGGCCACCATCTGGGTCACGGCGCTGCTGCCGCAGCAGTCCTCGGCCGCGGTGAAGGCGTTGAACGTCATGGCGCGCGAATTCCGCGTGCAGCTGTCGCGCATCATGCGCATGCGCCGGGTACCGGAATTGCGCTTCCGCTACGACGACTCGGTCGATCGCGGCGAGCGCATCGACACCTTGCTGCGCGACAGCGGTGATATCGTGGCCGGCACGGCGAGCGACGACTCGGCGGCGGACTGAGTCGGGCGCTGCGAAGCGTCTGTTTTTCTCCTTTGCAAGCCCCACTCGGCGCCGAGCCGGTCCAGCCGCCACCCGGATCCCGGGCCGGGCTGTGCCAGGAGTCTGCATTTTCCCGAGTCCCGATTCCGATGCGAACCATCCATCCCCGGTTCATGCCGCCCGCCCGGCCTTCCTTGGCTGGGTGCTCGCCGACGCTCGCCGCCCTTCACGGCAGCCCGCGTCTCTTCCCATCCTGCCCCGAATCCCGAGTCATCGATCACCATGCCTCGTAGCGGCACCCGCGACGTTCACGGCATCCTCCTGCTCGACAAGGCGCGCGGGCCGAGTTCGAATCGCGCCCTGCAACAGGTCCGCGAGTTGTTTCGCGCGGCGCGCGCCGGACACACCGGCAGCCTGGATCCCCTCGCCAGCGGCTTGCTGCCGATCTGCCTGGGTGAGGCGACCAAGATCGCCGGACTGCTGCTGGGGGCACGCAAGGCCTATGCCGCCGAGATCCGCCTTGGCCTGACCACGACCACCGACGATGCCGAGGGGGACGCCCTGGTCGAGCGGGCGGTGCCGGCGCTGCAACTCGACGCCGTGCGTGCCGCAGCAGCGTCCTTCGTCGGCCGCATCCGCCAGGTACCGCCGATCTACGCGGCGATCAAGCGCGATGGCGTGCCGTTGTACCGTCGCGCCCGCCGTGGCGAGGCGGTCGTGGCGCCGCCCCGCGAGGTCGAGATTCACGCGCTGCGGATCGACGCCTGTGAAGGCAACCGCATCACGTTGCAGGTCGAATGCGGTTCGGGAACCTACATCCGCAGTCTTGCGCGCGATCTCGGCGAGCGTCTGGGCTGCGGCGGCCATCTGATCGCACTCCGGCGGCTGTGGGCCGCTCCGTTCCGGGCGCCGGTGATGCGGACCCTCGACGATCTCGTGGCATTGCACGAGAGCGCGGGTCTGTCCGCCCTGGACGCCTGCCTGCTGCCGCTCGAAGCCGGTCTGGCCGATTGGCCGCACGTCGTGCTGGACGCGACCGATGCGATCGCGCTGGGCAACGGCCTGCGGCTGGCTGCACCGCCCGGCCTGCGACCCGGCTTATGCCTTGCGCTGGAGGTGGGCGGGCGTCCGCTGGCGCTGGCCGAGGTGGGTGCCGATGGACGCCTTCACACCCGCCGCGGCTTCCACTGGTCGTCCTGAGCCGGCTCGGCCCGGCCGATTTAGCTTGTTGGAAGGCCGCGGCTGCCGCTAAAATGCCCGGCTTGACACCAAGGCTTGTATCCACCTGGCGGGGTTTGCGACGCGTCATCCGAGCGGTGACCCGTGGCAAGCCTCGCACCTGCTTCGAGGCTCAGTACTCCCATGTCGCTTACCGTTGAACAGACCAGCAAGATCATCACCGATTATCGGCGCGCGCCGGCTGACACCGGCTCGCCGGAGGTGCAGGTGGCCCTGCTTTCCGCGCGCATCGAGCACCTCTCCGGGCACTTCAAGACGCATGCGCACGATCACC
>JAJYDI010000155.1 GCA_021777635.1 Pseudomonadota bacterium | reverse complement strand
CCAGCACCGACTCCTCGATCAGCACCTCGTGCACCGGCGACAGTTCGAGGCCGCGCGCGGCGATCGCCTCGAACTCCTCGCGGTTGTAGGCGATGCCGCCGCCGCTGCCGCCCAGCGTGAAGCTGGGCCGGATGATGGTCGGATAGCCGACGCGCGGCTGGATCTCGAGCGCCTGCTCCAGCGAGCGCGCCATCTCGGCCCGCGGGCACTCCAGGCCGATCTCCTGCATCGCCACGCGAAACAGCTCGCGATCCTCGGCCATGCGGATGGCCTCGCGCGAGGCGCCGATCAGCTCGACGCCGTACTTTTCCAGCACGCCGTGGTCGGCCAGGTCCAGCGCGCAGTTCAGCGCGGTCTGCCCGCCCATGGTCGGCAGCAGTGCCTCGGGGCGCTCCTTGGCGATGATCCGCTCGACGGTCTGCCAGGTGATCGGCTCAATGTAGACCGCGTCGGCCATCTCCGGGTCGGTCATGATCGTGGCTGGGTTGGAATTGACCAGCACCACGCGGTAGCCCTCCTCGCGCAGCGCCTTGCACGCCTGCGCGCCGGAGTAGTCGAACTCGCAGGCCTGGCCGATCACGATCGGACCGGCGCCGATCAGCAGGATGGTCTTGAGGTCGGTGCGTTTGGGCATGTTGTTTTTGTCCGCGAAAGGCGCGAAGGACGCAAAATTTCAGATGGGATGGACGTCATCGTGGCCCCGTACCACACGCCGGACGCCAAGGCGCGGGCTCCCGAAGTTGAGCAACAAGCCAACCGGTATGCCAGATGCTTTCAGATAGTTGAGCACTTGCGCTTCATGCTCGGATGTCAGCGCACGCAAGGCCTTGATCTCCACAATGAGTTTGTCGCCCACCGCGAAGTCGCATACGTAATCGCCCACCGGTTCGCCGCGATACTGCACCGGCAAGGACTTTTGCCTCTGGAACGCGATGCCCGCCCGCTTCAGTTCTACCGCCAACGCAGCCTCGTACACACGTTCGAGAGAGCCATGACCGAGTTCACGGCTGACCTCGATCGCGCAGCCGATGACCCGCTCGGAAAGCCGTTGCTCCAACTCAAGCTCCCTTCGCGGCCTTGGCGTCTTTCGCGGACACCATCGCTCGCTCTTGCTTTGCCTGCTCGCTCTTCACATCAAGCTCCCTTCGCGGCCTTGGCGTCCTTCGTGGACACCATCGTTTTGATAAAGCGATCAAACAACCCCGAAACATCATGTGGGCCCGGTGAGGCTTCCGGGTGGCCCTGGAACGAAAACGCCGGGGCGTCGGTGACTTCGATACCCTGATTGGAGCCGTCGAACAGCGAGCGGTGGGTGACGCGCACGCGGGCCGGCAGCGTCGTTTCGTCGACCGCGAAACCGTGGTTCTGACTGGTGATCAGCACGCGGCCGCTGGCCAGCTCCTGCACCGGGTGGTTGGCGCCGTGATGGCCGAACTTCATCTTCAGGGTCTTGCCGCCCACCGCCAGGCCCAGCAGTTGATGGCCGAGGCAGATGCCGAACAGCGGCAGGTGCCGCGCCAGGAATTCGCGGATCGCGGCGATCGCGTAGTCGCAGGGCTCGGGATCGCCGGGGCCGTTGGACAGGAACACGCCGTCGGGTTTGAGCGCCAGCACCTCGGCCGCGGAGGTCTGCGCCGGCACCACGGTCAGCGCGCAGCCGCGGTCGGCGAGCAGGCGCAGGATGTTGTGCTTGATGCCGAAGTCGTAGGCGACCACATGGAACCGCGATACCGGCTGCGCGAACGCGGTGCGGTCGAGGTCATAGCTGCCGGCCTGCCAGCGGTAGCGCTCGCGGGTGCAGACCACCTTGGCCAGATCCATGCCCTTGAGACCCGGGAAGGCGCGCGCGGCGGCCAGCGCCTGCGTGTCCCCGGCGTCGCCGGCGGCGTCGGCGCCGGCGAGGATGCAGCCGGCCAGCGCGCCCCGGTCGCGCAGCAGCCGCGTCAGGCGACGGGTGTCGATGCCGGCGATGGCGACGATGCCCTGGCGGCGCAGGAAATCCGGCAGCGATTCCTCGCTGCGCCAATTGCTGGCCAGACGCGGCACGTCGCGCACGATCAGCCCGGCGGCGTGCACGCGGCCGGATTCGGCGTCGGCGGCATTGCAGCCGGTGTTGCCGATGTGCGGATAGGTCAGGGTGACGATCTGCCGCGCGTAGGACGGGTCGGTCAGGATCTCCTGATAGCCGGTCATGGCGGTGTTGAACACCACCTCGCCGACCGTCTCGCCGGTCGCGCCGACCGCCTGGCCGTGAAACAGGCTGCCGTCTTCAAGGGCCAGCAGGGCGGGAACATGCATGGGGGTACGCCTTCCGGGTGCGACAAGACCCGCGATCCGGCGCGCGGCAGGATCGTGGGGCGAGGTTCAACAGGCGAGCGGGGATTGTAGGCGCGGCGCGGCGCGAAGTCACGCACGGCGCGCCGCGCGCGCCATGCGCGGGTGGCCGAAGCCGGATGCAGGGTGCCGCCTTCAGCAAGGCGCAATCCGACCCGGATTGGAGCCGCGCCCGGCCAGCGAGTCCGCGACCACCCAGGCGGTGCCGGTCAGGACCAGATTCAGAGCGTTCTCGCTCCAGACCCAGTGCTGGAGGGAATCGACCAGCAGCATCGGCCCCCACACCAGCAGGGTGAAGGATGCGTACATGGCGGTCAGCAGGGTCGCGGCGAGGCGGGCCTGTACGCCCGTCAGGATCGCGACGCCCGCAGCGATCTGGCCCACCCCGGTCGCAACGGCCCAGAACGTCTGCGTCGGCGGCAGCCAGCGGGGGACCAGCGGGACGGTCAGGTTCAGGTAGAAAAAGTGCGCCCCGCCGAACAACAGCGCGCAAACACCGAATGCCAGCCGGCCCACGCGCGCCAGACGTGCGGCCATGGCCGCATCGATCCCGGCGCTGGCGGCGCAGATGA
>JAJYDI010000036.1 GCA_021777635.1 Pseudomonadota bacterium | reverse complement strand
CTGGCCTCGGTCACCTACGAGCGCTGCGGGATGCGGCAAGCAGGATGCTCATCGCAGCGTGACATGTCGGGCCGTGCGCGGGGGCGCACGGCCCGATTCCGTTTTGGACACACCGCATCATTACGGCCGCGCCGCATCATGATGTCCTGCAATCCGAAAGATGCAGGCAGCGTGTGACCAGCATCGCGGGCGGCAACCGTGCGCCAGCGCCCACTCCCCTCGGGCCGGGGCTGCAAGCGCGGCACGATCGATGCCATGATTGAGCGCCCTGCCCCTGCGGCGTTGCCTCCATGTCCGCTACATGCAACTGCACGCCGTTCCGGCCTTTACCGACAACTACGTCTGGATGTTGAGCGACGACGCCGGTGCGGCGCTGGTGGTCGATCCCGGCGACACCGCGCCGGTGCAAGCGACGCTGGATGCGCATGGACTGCGCCTGCGCACGATCCTGATCACCCACCACCATCGCGATCACATCGGCGGCCTGGCCGCACTGGTTTCGCGCCACCAGCCGGTGGTCTACGCGCCCGATGACGCGCGCATCCCGGGACCGTGGCGCCGCGTAGTACATGGCGATGCGCTGCGCATCGATGCACCGGCGCTGCGAGGCGAGGTACTCGCCCTGCCCGGCCATACTCGCAGTCACGTCGCCTATCACCTGGCGCCCTGGTTGTTCTGCGGCGATGCGCTGTTCAGCCTGGGCTGCGGCCGCCTGTTCGAAGGCACAGCCGACGATCTGCTGCTGAGCATGCGCCGGGTGACGGCGCTGCCGCCCGATACGCAGCTGTGCCCCGCGCATGAGTACACCCTGGCCAACGCCGCCTTCGCGCAGCGCGTCGAACCGGATAACCCCGCCCTGCAGGCACGCTGGTCGGAGGCGCGTGCGCTGCGGGCGCGCGGCCTGCCGACACTGCCGGTGGCGCTGCACTCCGAACAGGCCAGCAATCCATTCCTGCGCTGGGAGGCCCCCGCGGTTCGCGCCTGGTGCGCTCGTGCAGGTCACGCCAGGACGGCGGCGGCCTGTCTCGGCGCCTTGCGCACGGCCAAGGACGCATTTCGCGCATGACGCCTGCGTCGCGCGTCTGCGCCGTCGCGCTGGTGGCAGCACTGCTATCCGCCTGCGTCGCTGCGCCGCCGCGCGCGCCGGCAAGCATGCGCGTACCGGTGGTGGCGCAGGCCCGGCCGGCCGGAGTCACCGGTTCGGCGTCGGCGACATCAGTGGCGTCGGCGGCACCGGTGATCCCGGCGGCGCCACCGCGTGACCTCTGGCGGCGCATCCGTGACGGCTTGGCATTGCCGGGCTGCGATGCTGATCCGCGTATCGTTCCCACGGCGCGCAGCCTGGTCGCCGACCCGCAAAATTTCGAGCAGATGCTGGCCGCAGTACGTCCTTTGATGGCCCTGGTGCAAGACACAGTCGAAGCCGCGGGCATTCCCAGCGATTTCACCCTGCTGCCGCTCATCGAGAGCACTTATAGGCCCGATGCCATCGGCCCTGGCGGTTATGCGGGGCTGTGGCAGTTCGACCGCGGCACCGCCCTCGCTGCCGGCATGCCCATCCTCGCCGGTTACGATGGCCGCCGCGATCCATGGATCGCGAGCCTGCGCGCCACCCGCATGCTGGCACGTTATGGCCATGACCTGCATGACTGGCGGCTGGTGGTGTGGGCATTCAACCGCGGCGAGTGGGGCATCAGGCGCTTGTACGACCAGCGTGGCCAGCCGCCGCCCACGCCGGCGCTGCCGGACTGGCCGGTCGGCGCCACCGCGCGCGGCTACCTGCTCGACCTCATGGCGTACGCGTGTGTGTTTCGCGATCCGGCCCGTTTCGATGTCACGCTGCCACCCGCCGTCCCACCTGCGGCGCTCTGGCTGGCACGCTTCGATGCACCGATCGCGCCCGCTCTGGCCGCGCGACTGGCCGATGTGCCGCTGAGTCAGTTGCGCGCAGTGAATGCCGGATATCTTGATGGGCGCATGCCCGCGGATGCGCCACTGCATCTGCTGCTGCCGCGCGCCGCACACCAGCGCTTCCTGCGGCGCTACGCAATGCTGACTCCTAGCCAGTGGCGCACGCTGCGCCCGTTCCGATTACGCACCACCGTGACGCTGGACAAACTGCTGGCGACGGACTCCGATACCGATCGGACGGCACTGGCGCGCGGCAACGACGTACGGCCCGATACACCGCTGCATCCGGGCCAGATCCTCTGGCTGCCGGCGGGCACGCGACGGCATCAGCTGCAGAGCGTGGCGGCTGATCACTTCGCACCGGCCTGGCATGTCGTGCAGGCTGGCGAGAATCTGTGGTCGCTGGCACGGCGATACGGCGTATCGGTGCAAGATCTGCGCACCTGGAACCATCTGCACGGCAGCATGCTGCGCGTCGGCCAGCGGCTGTATTTGAGGACGCCAGGCTGAGCGTGCCGCGACTCCCCCCAGCCCACACGCGCGAATGTGCGCGGGCTGGCGCTACACTGACGCGCCGCACGCGCAGCGTGCCGATCATCGGGAGGAGACATGGGTTTTCTGCAAGGCAGGCGCGCGCTGATCACCGGCGTACTGAACCATCGCTCGATCGCGTGGGGCATCGCCGCAGCCATGCACCGCGAAGGTGCACAGTTGGCGTTTACCTACGTCAACGACAAACTCAAGGACCGCGTCGACGAAGCCGCCAAAAACTTCGGTTCCAGCATCGTGTTGCCCTGTGACGTCGCGGACGATGCACAGATCGAGGCCCTGTTCGCCGCGCTCGGCCAGCACTGGGATGGATTGGATATCTTGGTGCACTCAATCGGCTTCGCTCCGCGCGAGGCACTGGAGGGCGAGTTTCTCGACGGCCTGACCCGTGAAGGATTCCGCATCGCTCATGACATCTCGAGCTACAGCCTGGCGGCACTGGCCAAGGCCGCGCGGCCGCTGATGCGCGGACGCAAGGGTGCCATCCTGACCCTGACGTATCTGGGCGCGCAGCGCGCGTTGGCCTCATACAACGTAATGGGCCTGGCCAAGGCCAGCCTCGAGGCCAACGTGCGCTATCTGGCCTACAACCTTGGTCCCGAAGGCACCCGCGTCAATGCGATCTCGGCCGGACCGATCAAGACACTGGCCGCTTCCGGTGTCAGCGGTCTGCGCCGCATGCTCGATCATGTCGAGCACAATGCGCCACTGCGGCGCGGGGTCAGCATCGAAGAGGTGGGCAACGCCGGAGCATTCCTGTGCTCGGATCTGGCCTCGGGCATCACCGGAGAAGTGACCTTCGTCGATGCCGGCTTCAATATCCTGGGCATGGCCGGCATCTAGGCGTGATAGTGCAATGCGCATGAAAAACCCCGCAGCGCGGGGTTTTTCATGCGTGTCGTCGGTACGCTTCACATACGATCAGGCGCGGTCTGCACCGTGGTGGCACGACGCAGCGCGTCCAGGAAAGCCTGCGTCGTAGCGGCGTCCTGCATCTGGCCGATCTGCGTTGTGAGAAACGCGCGCTGCTCGGCCGGCAGCTTGCTCGGATCCCCCGGATGCACCGCCGTCACCTCGACCAGGGCATAGCGACCCTGGCCCAGGCTCACCGCCGAGCGCTCGCGCTGTTTTGGCGCCGGCGCCGGCAGCTTGAACACCGCACTGAGCAGTGCGGGATCGACACCCTGCGTGCCCGGTGTGGCGGCGGCGATGGTCTTGACGTTGCCCCCAACGCTCTTCGCCAGCGCATCCAGGCTGCTGCCTGCTTTCAGTTTCGCCAGCAGGGCGTCGGCCTGTTGGCTGGCAGCGGTCGCCACGCGCTGCGCCAGGATCGCGGATTGAATCGTGCCGGCAACCTGTGCCAGCGGCAGTGGCTGCGCCGGTACATGCCGCGCCAGATGCACCAGCACCATGTGCTGCGGCGACAAGTTGATGGGATCGGAGGTGTTGTTGTCCTTGAGCACCTGCGAAGAGAACGCCGCCTGCACGATCTTGGAATCAGCAAACAGGCCACTGCCGCCGGCACGCGAGAACAAGGGGCTGGTACGCACCGGAATGCCTAGCGCCTGTGCGGCGGCGGCAAGAGAGCCGGGATTGGAGTCGATGGCGTCGATCAGTTTGCCGGCGATGCGACTGTATTCCTTGTCGCGCGCGTCCTTTTGGTATTCGCTGGCAAGCACATCCTTGACTTGATCGAAGGGCTTGGTGGAGCCGGCACGCGCGGCCAGCAGCTTGATGATGTGATAACCGTCGCCGGTCAGCACCGGCTTGGAGATCTGCCCGGGCTTCAGCGCAACCATGGCAGCCTGAAAAGCCGGATCGGTATCGCCCAGTCCCAGCCAACCCAGATCGCCACCCTGGTTCTTGGAACCCAGATCATCGGAGTACTGCTTGGCCAGCGCCGCGAAGTTGGCACCAGGCGCTGCGGCCAGGGCGTCGATCTTCTGCGCCTGCGCCAGCGCCGCTGATTTCTGCGCGACAGTGGCGTTCTTGGGCACACTGATCAGGATATGCGCCACATCGTATTGACCGGGCACCACGAAGCGCGATTCGTTTTGCGCGTAGAGCTTGCGCAAGGCCTCGTCACTGGGTGCTGCCGGCGCCGGCATGCTGTCGGTGCTGAGGTCGACATACTGCACGGCAACCTGTTCCGGGCTCATGTACGCGTCGGCGTGTGCCTTGTAGTAATCCGCGATCTGCGTCGGCGTGACCGTGCTGTCGACGGGCTGTGGCACCGGTAAATCCACGTAGCTGAAATCGCGTGTCTGCCCGATCAGCCGCAGATAACCGTCGATCTGCTGCGGCGTCACGATGCTGCCGTCCGAGAGCGCCTGCGGCAACACCTGTACGGTCAGGTCATTGCGCTCCATGTCCTGGAAGGTCTCCGGCGTCAGCCCGGCGCCGGCCAGCACGGCGGTGTAGGCAGTCGGATCGAACGCACCGTTGGACTGAAACGCGGGGACGTGCGCGATCGCATCACGCAACTGCGCGTCGGTCACGACGATGCCCGAACGTTGCGCCAGGTCGATCAGCAATTGGCGCTGAATCAATCCTTCCAGCACATCGTTCTTGAAGCGCTGCCCATCCAGCGCCTTCGGATCGATCTGCGGATTGTTCTGCAGCTGCTGCTCGCGTGCTTTGTTGAGAGCGTCCTGGAATGCCTGGCTGCCGATCTGGTGATCGCCGACCTTGGCCACCCAGGTCGCGTGGCTAGCCACGAAGTAACCTTCGATGCCGAAGAACGCAAATACGAAAATCAGAATCCCGAACAGGATCTTGGCGAACCAACCGGAGAGCTTGTCGCGTAACAGGGTGAGCATGCTTGATATCCGAGACCGAACCGACCTGACCCGCGCCACCGCGCATGCCATGGCGCGACGTCGCAACAGCGTGGGGAAGCTGCTTCGGCACGCGAACCCCACAAAAATGCAGGGCGCCGTGCCGGCGCCCCACGCTGCACTGCGCGGATGCCGGCCGATCCCGGACACCCGCCGCCATTAGTTTAGCGGTTCGCACAGCCATCCTGCGATGCTGATGATGTTGAGAGTTTCGCGCCCCCGCCCCTGCCTTGCGAGAACCCATAGCGCATGGCTTGAAAGGTGATCGCCAGACCGAGTCCCCGCCAACGCTTATGGCTGACGGGGCGGACAGTCGGCTGGGCGTGGACCGTCGCAGGCTACAACGTCGGCGGGGCAGCCATCTGACCGTCGCCGGCCCCGCTATCCCTATCCGGCACGGCAGCACGGTAATCACCAGGCGTGGTCTGATCCTGGCCGCCGGCCACGCCCAGCAGCCGCAGCAAGACGGTCAGCGCCGCTGCAACCGCGATATTGAGGATCAGCGAATACAGCGCGGCATAGCCTGGAATGGCATAGCCGAACACATGCAATGGATAGATGGAGCCGGCGAACTTGAGGTGCGCCGCGATCGCCGTACCTGCAGTCATGCCGGCCAGCCAGCCTAGCGCCAGCGCGTAGCGATGGAACCAGCGTGTGTACAGGCCGAATACCAGCGCCGGCAAGATCTGGATGATCCAGATGCCGCCGAGCAGTTGGAACTGGATCGCGTATGTCGCGGGTAGCGCCAGCACGAACACCAGCGCGCCGAACTTGACGACCAGCGAGGCCAGCTTGGCCTGGCTTGCCTCCTGGGCCTCGGTGCAGCGCGGGTTGATGTAGGCGCGGTAGATGCTGCGCGTCCACAGGTTGGAGGCTGCGATCGACATGATCGCCGCCGGCACCAGCGCGCCGATCACGATCGCGGCGAAGCCGACGCCGACGAACCAGCCCGGGAAGCTGTGCATCAGCAGGGCCGGCACGGCGAAGCTGTTGGCGTACTGCTTGAAGAACGGCGCATATTGCGGAACCTTGTCCACGCCCGCCGCAAGCGCCATGAAACCGAGCAGCGCCAGCAGTCCCAGCACCAGGGTATAGGCCGGCAGAAACGCCATGTTGCGGGTCAGCGTGCGCGCGTTCTTTGCCGACAGCACACCGGTCAGCACGTGCGGGTAGATGAACAGTGCCAGGGCCGAACCCAGGGCCAGGGTGGCGAATGCGCTGTACATGCCGAGACTCTGCCCGGACGGCACGGCCAGCAGCACCTTGGCTGGCGGCACGGCGGCGAAGATCTTGCCGAATCCGCCGAGCTGCATCGGAATGATCACCACCGTGGCGATCACCGTGATGTAGACCAGACTGTCCTTGATGATCGCGATCAACGCCGGTGCACGCAGGCCGCTGGTATACGTGAAGGCCGCCAGTACCACAAAGGCTGTCAACAGCGGCAAGTCGGCGGCCCAGCCGCTCATCGGGAACCCGAGCGCCGAGATCACCACCTCCATGCCCACCAGTTGCAGTGCAATGTAGGGCATGGTCGCAAGGATGCCGGTGATCGCAACCAGAAGCCCGAGCAGCGGGCTGTCGTAGCGACCGCGCACGAAGTCGGCGCCGGTGACGTAGTTGTGCTTGTGCGCCACGTACCACAACCGCGGCAATACCGCGAACACGATCGGGTAGGCAATGATCGTGTAGGGCACGGCAAAGAAGCCGAGTGCGCCGGCACCGAACACCAGCGCTGGCACGGCGATGAAGGTGTACGCGGTGTAGACATCGCCGCCCAGCAGGAACCACGTGACCCAAGTGCCGAAACGGCGGCCGCCCAGGCCCCATTCGTGCAGCACATTGAGATCGGCCTTGCGCCAGTGGGCGGCGACAAAACCGATCACGGTGACCAGGGCGAACAACAGCAAAAAGACGATCAACGTGCTCCACTGCATGACGGATCCCCCCTCAGACCAGGTCGCGGGTCTTGAAATACACGACCGCCGAGCACACGGCGCTCAACGGCACCCACATCAGCAGGTACCAATAAAGAAACGGGATGCCAATGAAAGTCGGATTGAGGTGGTTGTACCAAGGCACCCAAAGGGTGGCGATGATCGGCACCAGCAGCAGCAGCCGCCACCACAGGCGCGGGTGGATGCCGGAAGACGATTGACGGCTCGTCATGGCGAGGATCCCTCTTGAAAGTTCGCAAACGACGTGCCGACCGCGCGCGGCGGCCGGCACGCGGCGGTGTCAGAAGCGATAGATCGCGCTGAGGCTCAGCTGATTGCCGCTGATCGAATTTCGATCAACGCCGGTGTTGGTGTAATCGAGGACATCGTGCATCCACTCGAGTCCCATGCCGTAGGGGCCGTTGTTGTAGAGCACGCTGAGCGCGGTTTGACGGTTCTTCAGATAGCCCAGGGAGCCGTGGCCCAACCAGGTGATCACGTCGTTGGTGTTGTTCTTGCCGATGGCATAGAACGCGTTGACGCTCCAGTTCGGAGTGAAGAAGTAGCTGGCCTGACCCCAGCCGCCGGTCTCCTGGATGTTGCCGAACTGGGCCTCGGTACCGAATACCGAAGCCAGGCCCTTGCCGGTGTAGACGTTGCCCTGGAATAGCCATGAGCCCGGTTTCCAGCTGGCGCCGAATTCGGCGCCCTCGCTGGTGATGCTCGACTGGATCGGCGTGGGCGCGGCGTTGCCGACGCCGCTCAGGCTGACCTTGGCGTAGTGGACGACGCCGTAGGCGGACCAATTGCCGTCGTCGACGTGCAGGCGCGCCTCGAGTTGCGGACGCAAGCCGGCATTGCCGGCGGTCAGATAGTTGACGTTGTCACCGGGGCCGTTCCAGTGGCCCTCGAAGGCGCCGAGATCGAGGCGCCAGTGCGGACCGGCGCTGCCGCGGTTGAGATCCTGCATCCACACGATGCCCGGATAGCGCCAGCCCAGCCAGCCGGCACCGAGGCCGAGCGGAAAAGCCACGTGGGTCAGCGAGATCGGAACGTTGCCGAGCATGAGATCCCACTGCTGGCCGATCTGCACGGTGCTGCCGGAGTCCGGGTTGGACAGGACCAGGTAGGCCTGGCGCAGGCGTGGAATTTCCTGGGACTGGCTGTACGCGCTGGCACCGTTGTTGCCGCCGAAGAAATCCATCTCCAGATGGCCGCCGGCGCTCCAGCCGTCGCTGAGCTTGGCGCCCGAGAAGTCCAGCCAGAAACGGGTATTGCGCACGTCGCCGCCACTGAGCGAGCCGGTGCTGCCCTTGAGCGGATATTCGGCATTCTGGCCATTGCCGTAGACGAAGGAGCGGTTCTGGCTGAAAAACGTTGCGTCGAGCCAACCGTGCAGAGCGACGGTGACGCCCGGGGCGCTGACGAAAGTGGGTGCGGCAGCCGGTTGCGGCGCGGGCTGGGGCACGGGCTGGGGCGGAGCGCTGGCCTGGGCCTGCTGCCGTGCCTGCTCGGACTCGAGCTGCTTGAGCTGATTGCGCAGCATCTGCAGATCCTGCTGCTGCTGATCAAGCTGCTTCTGCTGCTTGTCGATCAGGGCACGCAACGCCTGATCTGCGCTGCGCTTGTGGGCGGGAGCTGCGAGCACTGGGCCGGCCGCGGCAATTCCAAGGCAAACGGTCAAGGCCAGAAATAGACGATTACGCTGCATCGGGATCCCCTCGGATGGTCGCAGTAATGCTTGCCGCGATGAGCCACGCGGCTAAGCGCCGGAAAATTATCGGTTGCGGACATCGCGATAGCTATTCCACTTAAGTCGAAGCACGGGCGTCATCGCCGACCGCCATCGCGGCGAAGCGACTACACTGACCGCCGGATGCGTCTGGCGGGGGCGCATGCAAACAGCGGCAGCGCAGGAGGGGGCATGATCGCGGGCGGCGTACTGCTGCTGGTATCGCTGACCTATGTCGGTCTGCTGTTCGCGCTGGCCTGGTGGGGGGATCGGCGCCCGGTCTATCCGGCGCGCGCCGCGCTGCGGCCGCTGATCTACAGCCTGTCGCTGGCGGTGTACTGCTCGGCCTGGACCTTCTACGGCGCCGTCGGCACAGCCGCGCGCAGCGGCCTGACGTTCCTGCCGATCTATCTCGGGCCGATCCTGCTGTTTGCGTTCGGGCACGGCCTGCTGGGCCGCCTGCAGCGAATCGCCAAGCGCCGCAATCTGACCTCGATCGCCGATCTGATCGCCGCGCGCTTCGGCCGCTCGCCGGGGCTGGCCGCGCTGATCACTGTGATCGCGGTGATCGCCGCGGTGCCCTACATCGCGCTGCAGTTCAAGGCGGTTTCGCAGTCGGTCGTGGTGCTTGCCGGCAGTCACTCGTCCGGCGCGCTGATCACCGACAGCGCGCTGTGGGTCGCGCTGCTGCTGGCGGTGTTCGCGATTCTCTTCGGTACCCGCGCAATCGACGCCACCGAACATCACCACGGCATGATGCTGGCGATCGCGGTCGAATCGGTGGTCAAGCTGCTGGCTTTTCTGACGGTGGCGCTGTTCGCGTGGCGCCACGGACCCGGGCTGTTCGCGAGCTACGCGCAGATCACCGCCGCCGTGCCGCGTGACGGATTGCCACCGGGCTTCCTCGCGCAATGCCTGCTGGCGTTCTTCGCTGGCGTCACCCTGCCGCGGCAGTTCCAGGTGACCATCGTCGAGTCCGAGCATCCCGACGATCTGCGCACGGCGCGCCTGATCTTCCCCGCGTATCTGCTGCTGGTGGTGCTGGCGGTGCCGCTGATCGCCGCCGCCGGCAACGTGCTGCTGGCCGGCAACCGCAGCCAGGCCGATGCCTGGTCGCTGCTGCTGCCGCTGCAGCAGGACAACCGCGCGCTGGCCATTTTCGCCTACATCGGAGGATTCTCGGCGGCAACGGGCATGGTCATCGTCGCCTGCGTGGCGCTGGCGACGATGATCAGCAACGACCTGGTGATGCCGGCGCTGCTGCGCGTGCGCGCATTGCATCTGGAACAGCGCGGCGATCTCTCGCGCGTGGTGCTTGCGGTGCGGCGCCTGGCGATCCTGCTGCTGGCCGGCGCCGCCTACGTGTATTACCGCGGGCTGTCCGACCGCGAGGATCTCGCGGCGCTCGGCCTGTTGTCGTTCACCGCGGTGGTGCAGCTCGCGCCGGCGCTGGTCGCCGCACTGTACTGGCGCGGCGCCAGTCGCGCCGGTGTCTACGCCGGACTGATCGGCGGCTTTGTGGTCTGGTGCTACACATTGCTGGTGCCGGCGCTGGCGCAGGCGCACTGGTTCGATGCGGCGTGGGTGCAGGCAGGCCCGTTCGGCATCGGCTGGTTGCGGCCGGTGGCGCTGTTCAACCTCTCGGGCTGGAACCCGGTGACCCACGGCACGGCATGGTCGCTGCTCGTGAATGTGGCGGCGCTGGTGTTCGTCTCGCTGCGCTACCGTCCCAGCCTGGAAGACCGCCTGCAGGGACAGGATTTCATCGATCTGCCCGCACTCGGTGCACCGCAGTCCGCGGCCCGCGACTGGCGTGGCCGCATCACCGTGGCCGATCTTTACGCGATCGCGGAGCGCATCCTCGGCGATCGCGCCGCGGCGCGCGCCTTCGAGGACTACGCCGGCGGCGGCATGCCGCTGGTGCCGGCCACGGTCGCCGACCGCGCGCTGCTGCAGCATACCGAGCGCGTGCTGGCCGGAGCGGTCGGCGCGGCTTCGGCGCGGCGCCTGCTGATGTCGGCGCTGTCGGGCAGCGGCCTCGACGTTGCCGAGGTACTGGCCTTGCTGGACGAGGCCTCGCAGGAGCTGCGTTTCAACCGCAGCCTGCTCTCGACCACGCTGGAACACATCGCGCAAGCGGTCAGCGTGGTCGATGCCGAGATGCGCCTGGCCGCTTGGAACCGCCGCTACATCGAGTTGTTCGACTACCCGCCGGGCCTGGTGTATGTCGGCCAGTCGGTAGCGGAACTGATCCGTTACAACGCCGAGCACGGCGAATGCGGTCCCGGCGAGGTGTCCGAACACGTTGCCAAGCGCATCCGTCACATGCGCGCCGGATCGCCGCATGTGTTCGAGCGCGTGCGCACGGACGGCCGCGTGATCGAGATGCGCGGCATCCCGCTGCCGGCGGGCGGCTATGTCACGACATATGCCGACGTCACTGCCTACAAGCAGGCAGAGCAGGCGCTGCGCGAAGCCAATGAAACGCTGGAACAGCGCGTCACCGAGCGCACACAGCAGCTGAGCGAGGCGCTGACCGCGCAGGAGCGCGCCAAGCGCGAAGCCGAGGTGGCCAACGAGTCGAAGACGCGTTTCATCGCGGCCACCGGCCATGATCTGCTGCAGCCGCTCAACGCCGCCCGGCTGTTCAGCGCCGCATTGCGCCAGCAGCCGGGGCTGGATGCGGAATCACTGCATCTGACCGAGCGTATCGAAACCAGTTTTCGCGCCGCCGAGGATCTGCTCGAGGGCCTGCTCGACGCCTCGCGCCTGGATGCCGGCCGCTACCGTCCGGAGATCGGCCCGGTGGCGCTGGGACCGCTGTTCGCGTCGCTGAAGTCGCAGTACGCGACGCTGGCCGCGCAGCGCGGCCTGGAGCTGCGCGTGCGCGACACCCGGCTGGTGGCGCAAACCGATCCGCAACTGCTGCGCCGCATCGTGCAGAACTTCCTTTCCAACGCCTTGCGCTATACGCCGCGCGGCGGGGTGCTGCTGGGCGTGCGCCGACGCGAGGGTGCGTTGCGCATCGAGGTCTGGGACACCGGCCCGGGCATTCCGCCCGAGCAGCAGCAGCTGATCTTCGCCGAGTTCCAGCGCCTCGATCAGCCCTCGCCCTGGGGTGAACGCGGACTGGGGCTGGGCTTGTCGATCTGCGAGCGCATCGCCGCCATCCTCGGCCACCGGCTCGATCTTGCCTCGACTCCCGGCCGCGGCAGCGGATTTTTTCTCGGCGTGCCGCGCAGCAGCGCGCGCGCCGTCGCCACGCACGTCGCCGCCGATCTGCCGACCACGGCGCGCGTCCTCGACCTCGACGTGCTCTGCCTCGACAACGACAGCGCCATCCTGGAAGGTATGGCCGCGCTGCTGGCGCGCTGGGGCGTGCGTTGCCGTACGGCGACCAGCGTCGATGTCGCCGAGAGCCTGCTGGAGCAGTCGCGTCCCGGTCTGCTGCTGATCGACTTCCACCTCGGCGCCGGCGTCGATGGCCTGCAGGCGCTGGAGCGCCTGCGCGACAGGTTCGCGGATCTGCCGCCGGCAGCGCTGATAACCGCCGACGGCGGCGACGAACTCAAGCAGCGTGCGCGCCTGTTCGGCATACCCGTGCTGCTCAAGCCGGTGCGCCCGGCGGCACTGCGCGCGCTGCTTGCAGCATGGGCGCGCAGCGACGGCGCACGGCGCCACGCGCAGACCGCGGCGGCGCTTCAGTCGTCTTCGGGGATCGCCGGCAACGGCGACTGATCCAGCGCCAGCTGGCTGGCCGCCAGCGCCACCTGGGTGCGGTTGGATACGCCGAGCTTGCGCATGATCGCGGTCATGTGCGCCTTGATGGTTGCCTCGGAGACGCCGAGCTCATAGGCGATCTGCTTGTTGAGCAGACCCTCGGCGATCATACCCAGCACGCGAAACTGCTGCGGCGTCAGTTCGGCCAGGCGCGCGGCCACGGCGGCTTCGTCGGGTTTCAGTTCGGCACGCGCAGCAGCGACGCCGGTCGGCACCCAAAGCTCGCCTTCGAGCACCGCACGCACCGCTGCGCCGATGTCCTCGACCGCGGCGGACTTGGCGAGGTAGCCGGAAGCGCCGTGCGCCAGCGCGCGGCGCACCACTGCCGCCTCCTCGTGCGCCGAGACGACCATGATCGGCAGCCCGGGATGCTGGCCGCGGATGTGCGCCAGCGCCGAGAAGCCGCGCGCGCCGGGCATGTGCAGGTCCATCAGCAGCAGCTCGGCCTGCGGGTGCGCCTCGATCAGCGCCAGCAGCGACGGCACGCTGGCGGCGCCGTGTACATGCGCGCCGGGCAATGCGCCCTGCACGGCGCGGGTCAAGGCGTCGCGATACAGCGGATGATCGTCGGCGATCAAGACCTCGCGCGGAACCGTTGCGCCACCAGTCATCGCGGCGCGCGCCGGATCCATGGCAGCCGGCGTGCTCATTGAATCAGCCGTTCCCCGACCAGACTTTTCACCACCGAGGGATCGGCCAGTGTCGAGATGTCGCCCAACTGGTCGGGGGCGTTCTCGGCGATCTTGCGCAGGATGCGGCGCATGATCTTGCCCGAGCGCGTCTTCGGCAGGCTCGGCGCCCACTGCAGATAATCCGGCGTGGCGATCGCCCCGATCTCCTTGCGCACCCAGGCCACCAGTTCCTGGCGCAGGGCGTCGCTGGGTTGCTCGCCGGCCTTCAGGGTGACGTAGGCGTAGATGCCCTGGCCCTTGATGTCGTGCGGACAGCCGACCACGGCCGCTTCGGCGACCTTGGGGTGCGCAACCAGTGCGCTCTCGACCTCGGCGGTGCCGATACGGTGGCCGGAGACATTGATCACGTCGTCGACGCGGCCGGTGATCCAGTAATAGCCATCCTCGTCGCGGCGCGCGCCATCGCCGGTGAAGTAGCTGCCGGGATAGGTCTTGAAGTAGGTCTCGATGAAGCGCGCATGGTCGCCGTAGACGGTGCGCATCTGCCCGGGCCAGGAATCGGTCAGTACCAAATTGCCCGAGCAGGCACCGTCCATCATCGTGCCGTTGGCGTCGACGATCGCCGGCTGGATGCCGAAGAACGGCTTGGTCGCCGAGCC
>JAJYDI010000154.1 GCA_021777635.1 Pseudomonadota bacterium | reverse complement strand
TGCTCTATCCGGTTGAGCTACAGGCGCAGACTCGGCGAACGCGCTTTGGTCGGGGTAGAGGGATTCGAACCCCCGACATCCAGCTCCCAAAGCTGGCGCTCTACCAGACTGAGCTATACCCCGACATCGACAACCCTCGGCGATACAGCAATCCGAAGACCGGGGATGGTACGGTCGCCCTCGCAAAGCGTCAATCGGTCGAGACCCGCGGACCTCACGCACGCCAGCCTCCGATCCGGCGCAACGCGAGCGAAACAAGCCCGTCATGGTGCCCGCGCCACTCGGCTCCGTCAAGCATGCCGGCAGCCGCGACCGTGGCTCCGGCGCGCAAGCCTCGGGCGGCCCGCTGGCCGCCCGGACTCAGCCGCGCGACCTGTCGTCGGGATGCAGCCAGCCTGATTCGCCATCGGCGTAGTGCTCGTTTTTCCAGATCGGAACCCGCTGCTTGATCTCGTCGATGATCCAGCGGCAGGCGGCAAACGCGACATCGCGATGAGCCGCGCTGGCGCCGACCCACACGGCGCAGTCCCCGAGCATCAGGTCGCCGATACGGTGCACGCAGCGCGCGTCAAGCACGTCAAATCGCTGCCGCGCTTCGTCCATGATCGCATTGCCCTCGCTGGCAGCCAGCGGCGCGTAGGCCTGGTAGGTCAGGGCACGCACCGCGCGCCCATCGTTGTGATCGCGGACCCAGCCGGCGAAGCTGACCACCGCACCGGCCGCCCGCGATTGCAGCGAACGCTCGAGAGCGGCGCCATCGATCGGTCCGTCGCTGAGCGCGAACCGGCTCATCCGCCCGACACCGGCGGCAACAGGGCCACCTCGTCGCCTTCGCGCAAGCGCTGCTCCCACGGCGCGAACACGCCGTTGACGGCTACCCGCAGGCGGCTGCGCGCCAGGGTGAATCCGTGGCGCACCGCAAGCTCGTCGTAGAGCGCGGCGGCATTGTCGCAGGATGTCTGTACCGGTTCGGCGTCGCACCCGGCCGCGCTTGCCAGCGCCGCGAAATAGAGCAGCCGGATATTCATCGGCGAAGCTTGCGGCCGGCGCTGATGCGGCGCTTGCCGCCGGCCTTGTCGAGCAGGCGTACCGGGCCGATCACGATGGCGTGACTGAGTGCCTTGCACATGTCGTAGACGGTGAGCGCAGCCACGGCCGCCCCGGTCAGCGCCTCCATCTCGACACCGGTCTTGTGAGTCACCGCAACCTCGCAGCGGATCGCCAGCTCGGCGGCAGCGACGAACTCGGCGCTGATCACGCAGCGCTCGATCGCCAACGGATGGCAGAACGGAATCAGCTCGTGCGTGCGCTTGGCGGCCAGGGTACCGGCAATGATCGCGGTATCCAGCACCGGCCCCTTGGCCGCGCGCAGCCCGCTGGCGCGCAATGCATTCGCCACCGCCAGCGGAAAATGCACCCTCGCCTCCGCGACCGCGCTGCGGCGACTGGCGCGCTTGGCGCCGACATCGACCATTCGCGGGTGGCCGCGGTCGTCCAGATGCGTGATTTTCGGTGGCCGTGCCATGCGCTGATTGTGGCCCAGGACTCCGGGTTGTGCGAGTCGGTACCGCGCATGGCGTGGCCAGACCGGACCCGGCGACGGACTCACACATCCATGTGTTCGTCTCGCCGCCCCTGCCATCGGCATCACGCCGATGGCGTTCATCGGCGCGCACGATGCCACTGGCATCGTGCAAACGCGCCGATTCACCCCCCCACGTGGTACATCTCGACGCGGTCGCGAATGGCACCGCGCAATTCGTCGCGGCGTTCGCTGTAGCGATCGTCGCGCAACGACCAGCGACCCGTGATCAGCGCCGCCAGTGCTGCATCGTCGTGGCCATCGCGCAGCGGTCCGCGCAGGTCGAAACCCTCACGCGCGAACAGACAGGTATAGAGCTGGCCGTCGGCGGACAGCCGGGCCCGCGTGCACTCGCCGCAGAACGGAACGCTGACCGAGCTGATAAAGCCGATCTCGCCGGCGCCATCGAGATACGCATGGCGCTGCGCCACCTCGCCGCGATAGCCGGGCTCCAGCGCGCGCAGCTCCCAGTGCTCGGCGATCTGCGCCAGCACCTCGGCGCTGGGCACCACCCGCTCGCTGCGCCAGTCGTTGAGTGTGCCGACGTCCATGTATTCGATGAAGCGCACGAGGTGGCCGCTGCCGCGGAAATGCGCGGCCAGTTTCAGCGGCTCGCCCTCGTTGACGCCGCGCATCACCACGCAGTTGATCTTGATCGCCGCGAAACCGGCACGTTCGGCGGCGGCGATGCCGGCGAGCACTTCGGCCACATCGCCGCGCTGCCCGGAAAGCCGGCTGAAGATCGCCGGATCGAGCGCATCGAGGCTGACCGTCAGGCGCTGCAAGCCGGCTGCCCTCAAGGGCGCGGCCAGCCGCGGCAACAGCACGCCATTGGTGGTCAGCGCCAGGTCCTCGACGCCGGGGATGGCGGCGAGCTTGGCGACGAGCAGCGGCAGGTCACGGCGCAGCAGCGGCTCGCCCCCGGTCAGGCGCAGCTTGCGCACGCCCAGCCCGGCGAACACGCGCGCCAGCCGCTCGATCTCCTCGAACGACAGCAGGTCGTGCCGCTGCAGGAAGGGATGGTGCTCGGGATACTGATCCGCCGGCATGCAGTACGGACAGCGGAAATTGCAGCGGTCCAGTACCGAAATGCGCAGATCGCGCAACGGCCGGCCGCGCGCGTCGGTGGCGGCGCGGATCCGCACCGGCGTCGGCAGCGGCGCGTTCATCAGCCAGCCTCCGTCGATGCGGGCAGCGGGTCCGGCAGCGGCAGACGCTGCCCCGGCATCAGCACGCGCGCACCGCGCGCCCGCAGCGCCGCGCCTTCCGCGGCACTGCCATAGTGATAAAGCCACAGCCGTTCGCGCAGCGCCTGCGGATATTCGCGCTCGATGTCGTCAAGGCCGGCATG
>JAJYDI010000153.1 GCA_021777635.1 Pseudomonadota bacterium | reverse complement strand
CGCAGGTCATGCTCGACAACCCTCTCGGACTGTTCATCAGGAACGTCACCTGGACGCCGATCGTGGGCGGCGCCTCGTGATGCGGCGGCGCGCCCATGGCGCCGACCGCCCCCTGCTTATGGCGGGCCTGAGCGTTCGCTCGTGGTCGCTACAGCCGGATCTCGTCCATTCCATCAGTTCCCATGAGGAGCAATGACATGCGCTTCGCCAAGACCATCATCGCCCTGGCCATCTCCGTGGCTGCGGGCAGCGCCTGCGCAGGCCCGCCGGCCGCCGGCGGTTCGCAGCCCGAGGCAGGAGCCCAGCCGGCTGTCTCCCAGCAGACCAGTCGCCAGATCTACGATCTGAAGGAGCCGATTCCTCTGTCCTGGCGGGCGACGTCCGCTGCAGCGCAGACTTGGTTGCAGACCGGCAACGCGCCGAGCATGGTTGGCACGAATGGGGAGGTGATGTACGCCTACGGTCAGAGTCAACCGACCATCACCTGCGCCCCGCTGCACATTTGTCTCATCAACCTGTTGCCCGGTGAGCACGTCACCAATCTGAGCATTGGCGACAGCGTGCGCTGGCTGGTGCAGACTGCCGACGCAGGACAGACACCGGTTGTGGTCATCAAGCCGACGGCCGATGGGCTGACCACCAACCTGGCCGTGACCACTGACGCGGGCCGCGTCTACTACATGACCCTGGTCAGCGACGCGCACACCTACGTGCCGCAGATCGGGTTCTACGACCCGCAGCAGCTCGTCATCAACATGCAGAACCAGGCCATGCGACAACGCGCCGCGGATGCGGCGAAGAAGGACGCGGTGGTTGCCCCACTCGGGCAGGTCAATCCCTCGACCCTGGACTTCAACTACACCTGCCAGCTCGGTGACGGGCATGCTGACCAGGAGAGCAGTGACCTGATGCCGGTGCGAGTGTTCGCCGGCAGCGGTCACACCTACTTGCAGATGCCCGTGGGGATGAAATACACCGACGCGCCGGCGGTGTTCAACGTTGGCAACGACGACACCGAGCTGATGAACAGTCGGCTGGTGCACGGCTATTTCATCATCGACGGCCTGCCGCAAAAGTTCAAGCTCGTGGTCGGGGTCGGCAAGGGCTCGCACAGCGTGACCTGCCGTCACGCGCAGCCGACCGCCGGTTTCTGGTTCCGGTGAAGGTTGACGCGATGAGCCAGAATCAGGAGACCGGACCGAACGACTTCGCCCCAACGCAGGCCGATGCGACGCTGCTGGCGCAGGACATCGACGGTGGCACGGCCAAGGGCCGCAAGGGGCTGAGCATCCGCAGCACGCCAGCGGCGGGCGGCGCCCGTCTGAGCAGGAATTTCAAGAGGGTTGCCTTCATCGCGGGCGGGGCCGTGGCCGGTGGCATAGTGATCGGGATCATGACCGCGGCGAACAAGCCTTCGGGCCCGAACGAAGGCGATGTCCAGAGACAGATGGTCGGGCAGACGTCGCCCGACGTCTCAGCCATGCAACGCGCCGCAGAGAGACTGGTGGGCGCCGCGGCACCGGCGAGCGCGGCCAGCCAGCCAGCGGCCAAGGCAAGCGGGCCGGGGGCGGCGTTGACCGGTCACGACGCGGCACCGGCGGCCAGCGGCACCCCACGGCAACTGACTGCAGCCCAGAAATACCACCAGTGGCTGGTCGAGCAGCACTACAAGGGCCTGGAAGGCGCCGTGCTGGCCGCGCAGAGTGCCAAGTTGTCCAAGACGGCCCCCGAGGGCTCGCCGGCGCTTGGCGCGCAGCGGCAGCTGCAGGGCGACAAGGCGGACGATCTGCGCCAGCTCGCCGCGGCTGCCGCGCCGCAGGACCTCGGCAATGCCAACGCCGCACTGCAAAAGGCGCTGGCCGGGACGCAACAGTCAGGCGCCGCGCCACAATCACCACAACAGGCCGATGCCGCGTTCCTTGCTGCTGCCGCTTCCAAGGTGGACAACGGATACTTGCCTGCCGCCGTGCGGCCGCCGATCGGCCACGATGAGCTGTTCGCGGGCTCCGTAATCCCCGCAGTCATGCTGACCGGAATCGACAGCGACCTTCCTGGCAGCATCACCGCCCAGGTGCGGCAGACGGTCTACGACAGTCTCGATCCCGGCGTGGTATTGATTCCGCAGGGCACTCGCCTGGTCGGCGAGTACAGCAGCCAGGTGGCCTATGGCCAAAGCCGCGTGCTCGTGGCCTGGAATCGGTTGATCTTCCCCAATGGAGCGATGATCGACCTCGAGGGCATGGCAGGCACGGATGGCGAGGGGCAGGCCGGATTCCACGACCAGGTGGACAACCACTCCATGCGCGTCTTCGGCAGCGCCATTCTGATGAGCCTGCTGGGCGTTGGCGCGCAGCTCAGCCAGCCTCAGACCGCCAACGCCCTGACGACGCCGAGCGCCAGCCAGCAGGCCGCGGCAGCGATGGCCGAGGGGCTCAACAACGTCGGCACCAATGTGCTCAACCGGAACCTGGACATCCAGCCCACGCTGAACATCCGACCAGGCTACGCGTTCAACGTGCTGGTCAACCGGACGATGATCCTGCCGCCCTACGAGGTGCGGTAGCAGGGTGGAAGTCGCTGGCGGTCCGCACGGTGCGACGACTTCGCTCGGTCAGGAGTGCGGGCACGGTGGCATCGACGAGGGCCGTGGCGGCCACAGCGACGCCACCGAGCGCATACAGGTGAACACGAACACTTCAACGCGGCTCGCCCGGGCCGGCGACGTCCAGGGATCAACGGTACTGTGGCCTTTCGGCTTCGCACTCCAGCTTCCTGTCGTTCTGTGAGACAATACAAGTAGTCCGCTTGTATGGAATAAAAACTATAGTGTAATCAAAGTGTTATTGACATGTTGGACAAAATTAAGGAAGAGCAATCAGATTTAGCCCAGATGGTTCGTCTGGCTTTGGCCGAGCAGACGGAGGATGTACGCCTGTTC
>JAJYDI010000152.1 GCA_021777635.1 Pseudomonadota bacterium | reverse complement strand
GCAGATCCTTGCCGGCGCGGCCCTGCACCAGGTGCTGCCGCAATCCCTCCAGCACCTGAACACGCCGGGCGAGCGCGGCGCGCTGCAGGACATCGTGTACGGCAGCCTGCGCCAGCTGGGCCGTCTCGACGCCTGGCTGGCGGCGCTGCTCGAACGTCCCCTGACCGATCCGGAGCTGGGCTGGCTGCTGCGTGTGGCACTGTATCAGCTGGCCTACACCCGCGCGCCGGCCCATGCCGTGGTGCACAATGCCGTTACCGCGGCCGGCCAGGGCTGGCGCCGCGGCCTGGCCAATGCGGTGCTGCGCAATTTCCAGCGGCGCCGCGCCGAGCTGGACGAAATCGCGAACGCCCAGCCGTCCGCGCACTGGTCGCATCCAGACTGGTGGATCGACAAACTCAAAGCCGAGCATCCGCGCCGCTGGCAGAACATTCTGGAAGCGAGCCTGCTGCATCCGCCGTTTACCGTGCGCGTCAATTGCCGCCATGGCGACGTGGCAGGCTATCTGCGGCGCCTCAACGAGGCCGGGCTGCCCGCGCATCAAACCGGCCCCGATGCGGTTACGCTCGAGCGCGCGGTGCCGGTCCACAGCCTGCCCGGTTTCGATGAAGGCCACGTGTCGGTGCAGGACGCCGGCGCGCAGCGGGCGGCGCGCCTGCTCGACGCGCAGCCCGGCGAGCGGGTGCTCGATGCCTGCGCCGCGCCCGGCGGCAAGACCGGCCATATCCTGGAACGCGCGGACGTGGCACTGACCGCGCTGGATGTCGATGCCATGCGGCTGGCACGGGTGCAGGACAATCTGGACCGGCTGCACCTCGCTGCCACGCTGGTCGAAGGCGATGCCGCGCATCCCGAGCGCTGGTGGGACGGGCAGCCGTTCGATCGCATTCTGGCCGACGTCCCGTGCAGCGCGTCCGGCGTGGTGCGCCGTAATCCCGACATCAAATGGTTGCGCCGTCCCGAGGACATTGCTCAATTTGCGGCGCAACAAGCCGTTATGCTGGATACGCTCTGGCGGCTGCTGGCCCCGGGTGGTACATTGCTTTACGCCACCTGCTCCATATTCGATGAAGAAAACGAAGGGCAGGTGCGTGCGTTCCTGGCGCGTCATCCGGACGGCGCCGAACGCTGTGCGCTTCCTGAACCTTTTTCTGACGGGTCGCTGCTGCCCGCTGCCGAGCATGATGGTTTCTTTTACGCCCTGTTGCGCAAGACGTGACTCCACCGTTCGCTGGCTGGCCGGACTGTTGCTGGGCTTCTGGCTGACGGTCGCGGGCGGCGCGCTGGCCAGCGACTCGAGCGCGGTGCGCCAGGCTGCCATCCGTGCCACTGCGCAAGGCTATGTGCTGGATGGCGATGTCAACATCGTGCTCAACAGCACGCTGGAAGACGCGCTCAGCCGGGGCATCAACCTCTATTTTCTGCTCGAACTGGAACTGACCCGCCCGCGAAACTGGTGGTTTGACGAAGGCATTGCCGAGCCTGTGCGCAAGATGCGGATTTATTACCACCTGCTGCTGCGGCGCTACGTGGTCGAAACCGGTTACACCACCCGCACCGCCGCCACCCTGGACGAAGCGCTGGCCATGCTGGGGCGGGTGGAGGGCTGGCAAGTACTCGAGCGCGGCGCGCTCAAGACCGGGCAACGCTACGACGCGCGCCTGCGCCTGCGGCTCGACACGGCACAATTGCCGAAACCGTTGTCCATCGGCGCGGTTACCAGCGACAAATGGGAACTGGTCACGCCCTGGTATGGCTGGTCCTTCGATGCACCCGCCGTGCCCGCCCCGACCCCACCCCTGCCCTGATGCGCAGTCTCATTGCCGCCGCCCTGATCCTGGGCATCGTGCTCCTGTCGCTGCTGTTTTATGCCAGTAGCGGCAGCAGCGCATTTTCCGACACGCTGCCTTCGCTGTTCATCGGTGGCGGCATCCTGGGCGTGGCGCTGCTGGTGTTGCTTGGGTGGCGCATGTGGTGGCTGCAGAAACGCATCCGCCGCGGCGTGTTCGGCGCGAAGCTCACCCTGAAATTGCTGCTGATGTTTGGTGTGGTGGCCATGCTGCCCGGCCTGGTGGTCTATGGCGCATCGGTATTTTTCCTCAACCGTTCGATCGAAACCTGGTTCGACGTGCGCGTGGACAATGCGCTGGCCTCCGGCGTCAACCTAGGCCAGGCCGCGCTGGACGACCTGCTGCGCGATCTGGACAAGAAAGCCCAGCGCATGGCGCTCGCCCTGTCGGACGAAGGCATGGGCTCGATCATCACCAGCCTGTCCACCCTGCGCGAGCAAAGCTCGGTGCAGGAATTGACCCTGTTCGACGATCGCGGCGGTGTCGTGGCCCACGTCAGCGGCGAACGGGGCACGCTCCTGCCGGTGCTGCCCGACCGCAACGTCCTGTGGCAGGTCCGTCAGCAGCAGCCCTATAGCCGGATCGAGGAAGTGGCCGATCGCGGGCTGATCATGCGAGTCATCGTGCCGGTGTATACCAGTGCGCTGACCGGTGAAACGCGGGTGCTGCAGCTGGTGCAGCCGGTGCCGCCCCGGCTTGCGCACGATGCGCAGGCGGTCCAGCTGGCGTACCAGGAATACCAGCAGATCTCGGTCTCGCGACTGGGCCTCAAGCGGATCTACGGCGTTGCGCTCACCCTTACGCTGATGCTGGCGCTGTTGATGACCTTCGTGATCGCCTATCTGCTGTCGGAGCGCCTCGGTGCCCCGCTGCGTACGCTGGCGCGCGGCACCCGCGCGGTCGCCAAGGGCGATTTCTCGCAGATGCCCATGTTGAAGAGCCGCGATGAACTCGGCGTGCTGATCCAGTCATTCAACCGCATGACCCGCCAGCTTTCCGAAGCGCGCGAACAGGTCGCGCGGAACCATCAGCAGACCGAGCAGGCCAAGGCCTTCCTCGAACGCGTCCTGGCGAACCTGTCGTCCGGCGTGG
>JAJYDI010000035.1 GCA_021777635.1 Pseudomonadota bacterium | reverse complement strand
TTCGGCCAGCTGCTGCGGCGTGCCGAGGTTGTGCCAGCGGCCGTCGAAAGCCTCGCCGCCGACGCGGCCCCGGCGCAACGCGGCCCGAAGCAGCGGCAGCAGGCGAAAGCGCGGCGGATCCAGCGCGACACCGGGCTCGTCCGCCGCGGTCGTGCGCCAGTCCGCGAACAGCGCGGGCCGGTAGACCGCGATGTTGGCGAAGGTCATGCGCGTGCCGCCCTGCTCGACGATGCGATCGCCGTCGAGCCCGAAGTCGCCGGTCGCGTGCCAGTCGGGGTTGTGCACCATCACCAGGTGCGCGAGATCGTCGGCGCCGATGCGCAGCCGCGCGAAATCGTAGTCGGTCCACAGGTCGCCGCTGACGGCGATGAAGGGGGCCTCGCCCAGCAGCGGCAACGCGTGGAGGATGCCGCCGCCGGTCTCCAGCGGTTGCTCGCCCTCGTGGCTGTAGCGGATGCGCAGACCCCAGCGTGCGCCGTCGCCCAGCGCGGCCGGGAACTGTTCGCCCAGATGCGCGGTGTTGATCACCACCTCGCGCACGCCGGCCGCGGCCAGGCGTTCGAGATGGCGCGCGATCAGCGCCTGTCCGGCGACCGTCAGCAGCGGCTTGGGCGTGCGCTCGCTGAGCGGTCGCATGCGCTCGCCGCGGCCGGCCGCGAGGATCATCGCCCTCACGGCGCCGGTACCGTCAGGTCGCGGCCGGCGACGGCGTGTTCGAGCAGGGCGGCGAGCGGCGCCAGTTCCGGATAGCGTCGCGTCACGTCGATGGCATAGGCGTACACGCGCGGCAGGTCGGCAAGGTAGCCGCGCTTGCCGTCGCGGTACCACAACCGGCAGAAGATGCCGAGCACCTTGAGATGCCGCTGCAGGCCCATCAGGTCGAAGCTGCGCAGGAAGGCCTGCGGACCGGCGTCGGCCGCCAGCAGGCCGGCGTCGATCAGGCGCAGACGGTAATCCAGCGCCCAGCGCTCGACCCGCGCCTCGGGCCAGACGATGTAGCAGTCGCGCAGCAGCGAGACGAGATCGTAGGTCAGCGGCCCGCGCACGGCGTCCTGGAAGTCGATGATGCCCGGCCCGTCGCTGTCGAGCACCAGCAGGTTGCGGCTGTGGAAGTCGCGGTGCACGAACGCGACCGGCTGCGCTAGTGCGGCGTTGACCAGCTGGCGGAAGGCGGTCTCCAGCACGTCCCACGCGCCGCATTCGGGCCGCATGCCGAGATGGCGCTCGAGGAACCAGCGCGGCAGCAGCTCCAGCTCGGCGACCAGGTGCGGCTCGTCGTAGCGCGGCAGTCCCTGCGCGTCGACGTCGCGCTGCATCCGCAACAGCGCGTCCAGCGCGTCGGCATACAGGATGTCGACGCTGGCCGCATCGAGCTCGGGCAGGTAGATGCGGTCGCCCAGATCCTGCATCGCGATGAAGCCGGACTCGGGGTCGGCCGCCAGCACCCGCGGCGCGGCCAGGCCGGCGCGGCACAGGCGCGCATCCACGTCCAGCCACGGGCGGATGTCCTCGTGCTCGGGCGGGGCGTCCATCACGATCACGCTGATGCCGTCGTCGCGCCCGCCGCGCCAGTAGCTGCGGAAGCTGGCGTCGGCCGAGGCCGGTCGCAGTTCCAGCGCAGGCGCACCGAGGGCGCGGCGGGTCCAGTGCAGGCGCTGTCGGGCGCGGGTGGTCGCGTCAGTCATGCGGCAGGCGGTGGTGGCGGTGCGCCGAGGATAGCAGCGGGCATCCGCGCTGCCCGCGGCGTCCGTTACACTGCGCAAAGACAACGCTCGCCGCTGGAGACTGGCCCGCATGAAGCTGATCCCCGTGCTGCTGTCCGGCGGCTCCGGTACCCGTCTGTGGCCGCTGTCGCGCGAGGCGTATCCCAAGCAGTTTCTGCCGCTGGCCGGTGCGCAGACCATGCTGCAGGCGACCTGGCTGCGGGTGCGCGATCTCGGCGCCGCCGCGCCGCTGGTGGTCGCCAACGAGGAACACCGTTTCATGGTCGCCGAGCAGTTGCGCGAGAGCGGCTGCACGCCGGCGGCGCTGATTCTCGAACCGGTCGGCCGCAACACCGCGCCGGCGATCGCGGTGGCCGCGCTGCAGGCGCTGGCCGGCGGCGAGGATGCGTTGCTGCTGGTGCTGCCGTCGGATCACGTGATCCGCGACGAGGACGGTTTCCGCTCCGCGGTGCGCGCCGCGCTGCCGGCGGCGGAACAGGGCGCGCTGGTGACCTTCGGCATCGTCCCGGCCGCGCCGGAAACCGGCTACGGCTACATCAAGGCCGCGGCGGGCACGGGCGTGCGCGCGGTCGAGTGCTTCGTCGAGAAGCCCGATCGCGCCACCGCCGAGCGTTACCTTGCCGCGGGCGGCTACTACTGGAACAGCGGCATGTTCCTGTTCCGCGCCGGACGCTTCCTCGAGGAACTCGAGCGTCTGCAGCCGGCGATGCTGGCCGCCTGCCGCGAGGCGCTGGCGAAGGCACGGCGCGACATCGATTTCCTGCGACTCGACAAGGCCGCCTTCGGCGCCTGTCCGGCCGACTCGATCGACTACGCGGTGATGGAAAAGACCGCGCATGCCGCGGTCCTGCCGGTGGATCTGGGCTGGAGCGACGTCGGCTCCTGGTCGGCGCTGTGGGAGGTCGCGGCGCGCGACAGCGCGGGCAACGCGCATCGCGGCGACGTGATCGCGCTCGACTGCCGCGACACCTATGCCTGGGGCGAACGCCGGCTGATCGCCCTGATCGGCCTCGACGACGTGGTCGTGGTCGATACCGACGACGCCCTGCTGGTGGCGCGCAGGGACCGGGTCCAGCAGGTCAAGGAGATCGTCCAGCGCATCAAGGCCGACAGGCGCAGCGAGGCCACCTGGCATCGCAAGGTGTACCGGCCCTGGGGTGCCTACGACTCGATCGACGCGGCCGAGCGTTTCCAGGTCAAGCGCATCACCGTCAAGCCGGGCGCGACGCTGTCGCTGCAGATGCACCACCATCGCGCCGAGCACTGGATCGTGGTCAGCGGCACCGCGCGCGTGACCCGCGGCGATGAGGTGTTCCTGCTCGGCGAGAACGAGTCGACCTACATTCCGCTGGGCACCCGCCATCGTCTCGAGAATCCGGGCAAGCTGCCGCTGGAGCTGATCGAGGTGCAGTCCGGAGGCTACCTCGGCGAGGACGACATCGTCCGCTTCGAGGACAAATATGGCCGCGAGGCCTGAGCGCGTTGCCGTGATGGATCACCTCGACCGCCTCGAAGCCGAGAGTCTGCACATCCTGCGCGAGGTGGCGGCGACCGCGCACCGGCCGGTGCTGCTGTACTCGATCGGCAAGGACTCCTCGGTGCTGCTGCACCTGCTGCTGAAGGCCTTCCGGCCCGGCCGGCCGCCCATGCCGCTGCTGCACATCGATACCGGCTGGAAGTTCCGCGAGATGATCGAATTCCGTGACCGCCGCGTGGCCGAGACCGGGGTCGAGCTGATCGTGCACGTCAACGAGGAAGGGCGCGCCCGGGGCATCGGCCCGATCAGCCACGGTGCCAGCGTGCACGTGGACGTGATGAAGGTGGCGGCGCTGAAACAGGCGCTGGATCGCGGCGGCTTCGACATGGCGATCGGCGGCGCGCGCCGCGACGAGGAGAAATCGCGCGCCAAGGAGCGCGTGTTCTCGTTCCGCAGCGCGCAGCATCGCTGGGACCCGCGCAACCAGCGTCCGGAACTGTGGAACCTGTACAACACCCGCCTCGGTCCGGGCGAGAGCGTGCGCGTGTTCCCGCTGTCGAACTGGACCGAGCTGGACGTCTGGCAGTACATCCGCCGCGAGGCGATCCCGGTGGTGCCGCTGTACTTCGCCGCCGAGCGCCCGGTGGTGGAGCGCGACGGTACCCTGATCATGGTCGATGATGCGCGCCTGCCGCTGCAGCCGGGCGAGACGCCGCAGCGGCGCAGGGTGCGGTTTCGCTCGCTGGGCTGCTACCCGTTGACCGCGGCGCTGGAGTCGGCGGCCACCACGCTCGACGCGGTGATCGCCGAGATGCAGGCCAGCCGCCAGTCCGAGCGTGCGGGACGCGTGCTCGACCACAGCGCCGGCACCTCGCTGGAACAGAAGAAGCGCGAGGGGCACTTCTGATGGCGGCGCTGACGCAACTGCGCCTGCTCACCTGCGGCAGCGTCGACGACGGCAAGAGCACCCTGATCGGGCGCCTGCTGGCCGATGCCGGGGTGGTCCCCGACGACCTGCTCGGGCAGTTGGCGCTCGACAGCCGTCGCTACGGCACCTGCGGCGACGCGCTCGACTACGCGCTGCTGCTCGACGGCCTGCAGGACGAGCGCGAGCAGGGCATCACCATCGACGTCGCCTGGCGCTACTTCGCCACACCGCGGCGCAGTTTCATCGTCGCCGACTGCCCCGGTCACGAGCAGTACACCCGCAACATGGCCACCGGCGCCTCGGCCTGCGAGCTGGCGGTGGTGCTGGTCGACGCCGGTGCGGGCCTGAAGACGCAGACGCGCCGGCACACCTACATCGCCGCCCTGCTCGGCATCCGCCACGTCGTGCTGGCGGTCAACAAGATGGACCGGGTCGACTACGCGGAACAGGGTTTCCGCGCGATCGAGGCCGAGTACCGGGCGCTGGCGGCGCGCCTGGGCGTGGCCCAGGTCACCTGCATCCCGGTGGCCGCCGTGCACGGCGACATGCTGGTGCAGCGCGGCGTGCGGATGCCGTGGTATCGCGGGCCGACCCTGCTCGAGTACCTGGAGACGGTCGTCGTCGATGATCCCGCGGCGACGTCCGCGTTCCGCCTGCCGGTGCAGTGGGTCAATCGCCCCGACGCCGGATTCCGCGGCTACGCCGGCAGCGTCGCCGCCGGCACGGCTGCGGTCGGCGACACGCTGGTCGTGCTGCCGTCGGGCCGGCGTACCACGCTGCTGCGCGTGCTCGGCGCGGATGGCGAAAGCGGCCGCGCCGGCAACGGCGAGGCGGTGACGCTGGTGCTGGCCGACGATCTCGACATCGCCCGTGGCGACGTGCTGGCGGCAGCCGGCGATCCGCCCGCGCTGGCCGACCAGTTCGCCGCGCATCTGCTGTGGCTGGGCGATGCGCCGCTGCTGCCGGGGCGCCCCTACGAACTGCGCATCGGCACCCGCAGCACCATCGCCCAGGTCAGCGAGATCCGCCATCGCGTCGACGTCAATACCCAGGAGCACCTCGCCGCGCGACGGCTCGAGCTCAACGCGATCGGCGAGGTGCAGCTGAGCCTCGACCAGGCGATTGCGTTCGAGCCGTATGCGGTCAACCGCATCCTGGGCGGCTTCATCCTGGTCGATCGCATCAGCCACGCGACGGTGGCGGCCGGCATGCTGGATTTCGCCCTGCGTCGCGCCGCCAACATTCACTGGCAGCATCTCGATGTCGGCAAGACCGTACGCGCCGCGCTCAAGGGCCAGCACCCGCGCTGCCTGTGGTTCACCGGACTGTCCGGAGCCGGCAAGTCGACCATCGCCAATGCCGTCGAGCGGCGCCTGCTGGCGCTGGGCCATCACACCTACCTGCTCGACGGCGACAACATCCGTCACGGCCTCAACCGCGATCTCGGCTTCACCGATGAAGATCGCGTCGAGAACATCCGCCGCGTTGCCGAGGTGGCGCGGCTGATGGTCGACGCCGGCCTGATCGTGCTGGTGTCGTTCATCTCGCCATTCCGCGCCGAGCGGCGCATGGCGCGCGAGCGCTTCGCCAGCGGCGAGTTCATCGAGGTGTTCGTCGACGCGCCGCTGGCGCTGTGCGAGCAGCGCGACGTCAAGGGCCTGTATGCCAAGGCCCGTGCCGGTCAGCTGCAGCATTTCACCGGCATCGACTCGCCCTACGAGCCGCCCGAAGCGCCGGAGCTGCACCTGCACGCCGACCGCGACAGCGCCTTGGCGATGGCCGAGCAGGTCGTGCGCGCGGCGCTGGCCGACGATCGCGCCTGAAGGTCGCTGCAGCACGGCGACCCGGATTCCCGCACCCCGTCACCCGCCGCGGCGGGCCGGTGGCTACGGCGTGGCGTGCGCCAGGAACCGTGGATCGCGGCGCGCGTGCGTGGCCTGCTCGAAGCCGTAGGCGATCGCGATCAGGGTCGGCTCGCTCCACTTCGTGCCGAAGAAACTCACGCCCACCGGCAGACCGTGCACGAAGCCGGCCGGCACCGTGATGTCCGGGTAGCCGGCTACCGCGGCCGGGCTCGAGCTCGATACGCCGACGTGGTCACCGTTGACGAGATCGGTGGTCCAGGCCGGGCCGGCGGTCGGTGCCAGCAGCGCGTCGAGGCGATCCTTCCGCAGCGCGGCGTCGATGCCCTCGGGGCCGGCGAGACGCTTTTCATCGGCCAGCGCCTTGAGGTATTCCGGATCGGTCAGCGGGCCGCGCTTCTCGGCTGCGATCATCAGGCTCTGGCCGAACCAGGGCATCTCCTCGGCGGCATGCGCCGTGTTGAAGGCGATCACGTCGGCGAGCGACTTCACCGGCACGCCGCGGCGCGTGGCGAGGTAGGCATCGAGGTCGTGCTTGAATTCGTACGAGAGCACGATGGTCTCGTCCTTGCCGTAGTCGTCGAGGTGCGGGATCACCACCGGATCGACGACCACGGCACCGGCCTTGCGCAGCGCGGCGATCGATTGATCGAGCACGCGCAGCACGCCGGGATCGTCACCGGCCAGCGCGCGCACCACGCCGATGCGCTTGCCCTTGAGTCCGTCGCTCTCGAGAAAGCGCGTGTAGTCGGCCTTGTGCGCATCGGCGTCGGCGCTGGCCGGATCAGCCGGGTCGCTGCCGGCCATCACCGTCAGCAGGCGCGCCGCGTCGGCGACGTCGCGTGCCATCGGCCCCGCGGTGTCCTGGCTGTGGCTGATCGGCACGATGCCGGTGCGCGGGATCAGGCCCAGCGTGGGCTTGATCGCGACGATGCCGTTGACCGAGCCCGGGCAGACCAGCGAGCCGTCGGTCTCGCTGCCGACCGCGACGGTGCTCAGGCCCGCGGATACGGCCACCGCCGAACCGGAACTGGAACCGCAGGGATTGCGACTCAGCACATAGGGGTTGCGCGTCTGGCCGCCGCGGCCGCTCCAGCCGCTGGTCGAGTGGTTGGAGCGGTAGTTGGCCCACTCGCTGAGGTTGGTCTTGCCGAGGATCACTGCGCCCGCGGCGCGCAGCCGGGCCACCAGGGTAGCGTCGGTCGCGGCCGGTGCGCCGACCAGCGCCAGCGAGCCGGCCGTGGTTTGCATGCGGTCGCCGGTGTCGATGTTGTCCTTGAGCAGCACCGGAATGCCGGCCAGCGGACCGAGTGGCCTGCCGGCGCGGCGCTCGGCGTCGATCCTGCGCGCGATCGCCATGGCATCGGGGTTGAGCTCGATCACCGCGCCGAGGTGCGCGCCGGCGCGGTCGATCGTGTCGATGCGATGGATGAACAGCGCCGTCAGCCGGGCCGAAGTCAGCGTGCCGGCCTGCATCTTCGCCTCGAGCGGAGCGATGCCGGCGTCGTACAGCGGCGTGGCGGCCGCGTGTTCGGCGGGCGCTGCGGCGGCCGGCGTCGGGGCAGCGGACAGGGCGCACAGCAGGGCGAGCGACAGCGGAACGAGCGTGCGGCGCATGGTGATCCCCCCTCATCGACAGCGCACGATGATGCCACCGCCGCGCGGCCGCGGGGCGAGCGTCAGCGGAAGGCGCGCACCGCCGCCGCCAGATCGCGCCAGGGCCGCTCGTCCCAGAATCGTCGCGCCTGGCCCGACGGCGAGGGCAGCACCCACAGTGCGGTCGGGCCCCAGCGGAAAGCTTGCGGTCCGTAAGCCGTCGCCAGCCCCAGTGCCGCCTGTGCCGCGTTCTTGCTGGTGAAGGCCAGCAGGCGCGGCGCGTGGCGCCGGATCTTGCGTCGCAGGGCGGCCGTGTCGAAGGCGTCCGCGGGCAATTCGCCGTCATTGCCGACGTGATGCTTGGCGAGGTCGGTCAGGCCGATGCCGAACTCGGGCAGGCGGCGGAACTCGCGCGGCGCCAGCGGCCCGGTGACCAGGCCGACGGCATGCACGGTGCGCCAGAAGAAATTGCCGGGATGGGCGTAATAGGCACCGGCGGCAGCCGAGGCGCGCCCGGCGGCGGTGCCGCAGAAGACCAGGTCGAGATCGGACCGCAGCACATCGGGAAGCACGTGGCGGCCGGCACGCGGAGTGACCATGCGCACCATGATCGCACGCCGGTTTCGATGCGCTGCACGGTGTCGAAAGCGACGCGGTGGAGTAGGGTGCGCGACTTCGGGATGCGCCCCGGCGTCCCGCTTGACGAGAGCTCCCCATGTCGCATCGATTCCGCCTTCTGCTGCCCGTTGCGTTGACGCTCGTGGCCTGTGCGTTGTCCGCAGCGGCCGCCGCGCCGCTGCCCGGTCGCCTGCTGCCGGCGCTGCACTGGCGCCTGCTCGGTCCGTTCCGCGGCGGCTGGGCGACGATGGCCGTGGGCATCCCCGCCCAGCCCGAGGTCTATTACATCGGCACCGCCGGAGGCGGCGTCTGGCGTACCGGAAACGCCGGGCGGACCTGGGTGCCGCTGACCGACCACATCGGCGCGGCCTCGATCGGCGCGATCGCGATCGCGCCGTCCGACCCGCAGGTGATCTACGCCGGCACCGGCCAGCCCGAGCCGCGTTACGACATCGCCGCCGGCGACGGCATGTATCGTTCCGCCGACGGAGGCCGCCACTGGCAGCACGCCGGCCTGGCCGGCACCCGCCACATCGGCGCGATCTGGGTCGATCCGCGACACCCCGATACCGTGGTCGTGGCGGCACTGGGTCACGTGTTCGGCCCTAGCGCGGAGCGCGGCCTCTATCGCAGCACGGACGGCGGCCGCCACTGGCAGCACGTGCTGTTCGTCGACGACCGCACCGGCGGGGTCGATCTCGCCGCCGATCCGAAGGATCCGCACACGCTCTATGCGTCGCTGTGGAGCATCCGCAACTATCCGTGGCTGAGCTACTTCAAGCCGATCGTCGGTGCCGGCAGCGGCCTGTTCGTCTCGCATGACGATGGCGTGCACTGGCAGCGTCTCGGCGGCGCGGGCTGGCCCGCGGCACCGCTGGGACGCATCGGTCTGGCGGTCACCGACACCGCGTCCGGCGCGCGCATCTACGCCGCGATCGACGGCGGCGACAACGCCGCGGCGACCGGCCTGTGGCGCTCGGATGACGGCGGCGGCCACTGGCTGCGGGTCAACGCCGACGCGCCGGTGACCAACTGGTACGCCAGCCGGATGACCGTCGACCCGCGCGATCCGGACACGCTCTACACCACCGGGCAGTCGATCCGTGTCTCGCGCGATGCCGGCAGGACCTTCCACGTCGCCAAGGGCGCACCGGGCGGCGACGACTACCACTACCTGTGGATCAATCCGCTGCATCCCGAGGACCGCATCACCGGCAGTGACCAGGGTGCGGTGGTGACGATGGACGGCGGCCGGACCTGGTCGAGCTGGTACAACCAGCCGACCGGGCAGTTCTATCACCTCGCCGCCGACAACCGCTTCCCCTACTGGATCTACTCCGGCCAGCAGGACAGCGGCACCGTCGGCATCGCCAGCCGCAGCGACTACGGTTCGCTGACGTTCCGCGACTGGCATCCGGTCGGCGGTGACGAGCGCGACTATGACGTGCCGTATCCGGCCGATCCCGACATCGTGTTCGGCACCGGGCTGGGCGGTCGCGTCTCGCGCTGGAACGCGCGCACCGGCCAGGTCGAGAACGTTTCGCCGTGGCCGGTGATGAGCTACGGCAAGCGCCCGATCGGGGTGAAGTACCGCTACACCTGGATCACGCCGCTGGCGATCGGCCAGCAGGCGCCGTACCCGATCTATCTGGGCGCCCAGGTGCTGTTCCGCTCCGTCGATCAGGGTCGGCACTGGTCGGTGATCAGCCCCGACCTCACCGGCGCGGTCGCGGGCAGCAGGGATTGCGGGCACACGGTGGATCTGGCCCACGCCAAGGCCTGCGGCTACGGCGTGATCTACAGCATCGGGTTGGCGCCGTCTGCTCCGCAGACGATCTGGATCGGCACCGATGACGGCCTGGTGCAGGTCACGCACGACGGCGGCCGGCACTGGAGCAACGTCACGCCCCGGGGCGTGCCGCAGTGGGCGCGGATCGACAGCGTGGACGTGTCGGCAACCGACCCGGCTACGGCCTACATCGCGGTCGACAACCATCGCAACGACGACTTCCATCCGTACGCGTTTCGTACGCACGACGGCGGCAAGACCTGGCAGGCGATCGTCGGCGGCCTGCCACGTGATCATTTCGTCGCCGTGGTGCGCGCCGATCCGGTCAAGCCGGGCCTGCTCTACGCGGGCACCGATGCCGGCGTGTTCGTCAGCTTCGACGACGGCGCTGCCTGGCAGCCGTTGCAGCTCGATCTGCCGACCGCCTGGGTGCGCGACTTGCTGGTGCACGGCAATGACCTGATCGCCGGCACCCAGGGTCGTGCGATCTGGGTGCTGGACGACGTCACGCCGTTGCGCGAGGTTTCGCCCGGCATCGCCGATCAGCCGCTGCACCTGTTCGCGCCGGCGGCCGCGGTACGCGTGCACGCCGACAACAACAAGGACACGCCGCTGCCGCCGGAAACGCCGGTCGGCCGGAACCCGCCCGCCGGTGCGCCGATCGACTACTGGCTGGGACCCGCGACGCGCGGTCCGGTGACGTTGACGATCCTCGATGCCGCCGGCCATGTCGTCCGGCGTTTCAGCAGCGCTGACACGCCACGCCCGTTCAACGCGGATCGCTACTTCGCAGCCGGCTGGATCAAGCCCGCGCCGGTGCCGGCGGCGACGCCGGGCATGCACCGGTTCGTCTGGGATCTGCGCGAGCCGCGACCGCTGGCGATCCGCTACGGCTACAGCATCGCCGCGGTCTGGGGCGAGAACACGCCGATGCTGCCGCGCGGGCCGCTCGTGCTGCCCGGACGCTACACGATCGAGCTGAGCTGCGACGGCCGCACGCGGCGCGTGCCGCTGACGGTGACCGAGGATCCGCGGGTGACGGCGACCGCCGCCGACCTCCTGCAACTGCTGGACTTCCAGCACGCCGTGCAGGCGAGTCTGGCCCAGGCCTATGTCGGCACCGGCCAGGTGCAGGCGGTTGCGGCGCAGCTGGCCGCGTTGCAGGCGCGCTCCACGATCGAGCCGCCGCTGCGCGGGTCGATCACCGCGCTGGCGGCGCAGCTGCAACCCGCCGGAGCGGATGCGTCCGGGAGCGCTGCCTTCGAACACGCCAGCGGCGAGCTGGCGGCGCTGGCGACCGACGCCGGTTACGCCGATGCTGCGCCGACCGCGGCGCAGCGGCAGGTGCTGGGCGCGGCCGCGGCCCGCGTCGAGGCGGCGCAGCGGCGTTGGCAGGCACTGCAGAACGGGCCGCTGACGGCGCTCAACGCGCGTCTGGCGAAGGCCGGTCTGGCCGCGATTGGCGTGCCGGTGCCCGATCAGGTGCAGGTGCGGCCGGTACCGGAGGGCCAGGACCGGCCCTGATGGCGCAGCGCTCGCGGCGCCGGATCAGTCCGGCGCCCAGCGCGGCGCACCGGGATCGCGGCGCCAGCGCGCCTCGCCCTGCGGCGTGCCGTCGCGTCCGTAGCGGCGCTCGCGCAGGTCGCAGGCACCGTCGTCGCGTACCCGGACCAGGCTCGAGGCGCGGGTGCCGTACTGCGCGCCGCGGATGAAGATCGGGGCCAGCAGGCGTTCGCGCGCCAGGCCCACGCCGGTGTCCGGCAGGGCGGCGTCCGGCGGCTGCGTGCTGTCGGCCAGCAGATCGAGCAAGGCGTCGTCATCGTCGGCGGCGGCGAGCCGCGCCGCGGCACCCGCGCGCAGCCGTTCGGTCTTGGGCCAGCGCGCGTGCCACGGACCGTTGCTGATCACGTGCAACCCGGGCTCGAGCGCGAACGCGTGCCCGCTGACGCCGTCGACGCCGAACGCGTTGCCCATGGCATCGCCCAGCAGCAGGTTGAACGGCCCGTACGCGGCGTGCTCGCGGGCGGCCCGCGCGGCGAAATCGGCGGCGTCGGTATCACCCAGCAGGTAGTCGCGCACCAGCACGCCGCGCGAGCGCGGCGCCGGTTTCGCTTGCGGCCCACGGCGGTTGGTGACCAGCGCGAAGCGTCCGTCGGCATGCAGGCCCAGCCAGGCGCCGCCGGCTTGCAGGTCGCGCCCGCCGACGATGCGCGGATCCTCCGGCCAGGGCGCGGCGGCGGCGCTCGGGCGGGCATGGAACTCGTCGCGATTGCCGAGCAGCAGCAACGGATGTCGCGGGTCGACGCGATGCGCGAGCAGCGCCAGGCACATGGTACTCAGCGCCCCGCAGCCGCGGCGAGCAGGCGATAGTGGGCGTGCAGCGCGGCGACCGCGCTTTCCAGTGCCTGTTCGCCGCCGCTGTTGTCGAGCACGTCGTCGGCCCGCTGCCGGCGCGCGGCATCGCTGGCCTGGGCATCAAGCAGGCGTTGCGCGTCGCCGGCGTCGATGCGATCGCGCTGCATCAGCCGCCTGCGGCGCAGCGCCTGCGGCGCGTCCACCAGCAGCACGCGATCGACCCAGGCATACGCAGGCCAGGTTTCCGCCAGCAGCGGGATGTCCAGCAGCGCGTACGACGCGCGGACCGCGTCGAGGCGGGCCTCGATCCATGCACGCACGCGCGGGTGCACGATCGCCTCCAGACGGCGGCGCTGCCCGACGTCGGCGAAGACGCGCTGGCGCATCCAGCGGCGGTCGAGGCTGCCGTCGGCGGCGATCGCTTCGGGTCCGAACGTCGCCGCGATCTCGGCCAGTGCCGGCTGCCCCGGCTGGACCACCGCGCGTGCTGCGGCGTCGGCGTCCAGCACCGGCACGCCGAGCGCCGCAAAGAGGCGCGCGACCGCGCTCTTGCCCGCCGCGACGCCGCCGGTCAGGGCGACCGTGTACGGGCGTGTGCGGGCGACGGGCATGGCTTCAGTGCACGAACAGGGTCAGGTAGGCGTGCAGCAGCGTGTCACCGGCGACGAACCAGATCCAGCCGGCGGCGGCGAGGTAGGGCCCGAAGGCGATCGGGATGCTGCGGTCGCGGCCGCGCAGGACCAGCATCGCGCTGCCGACCACGGCGCCGACCAGCGACGACAGCAGCACGATCGGTAGCAGCGCGCCGGCGCCCATCCAGGCACCCAGCGCCGCGAGCAGCTTGAAGTCGCCGTAGCCCATGCCTTCCTTGCCGGTTGCCAGCTTGAACAGCCAGTACACGCTCCACAGGCTGAGGTAGCCGAGCGCCGCGCCGAGGATGGACTGCGCCGCGCCGAGGAAGACGTGCCCCAGTGCCAACAGCAAACCCAGCCACAGCAGCGGCAGCGTGATCGAATCGGGCAGTAGCTGGGTGCGCAGATCGATGCCGGTCAGCGCCACCAGCGCCCAGGTCAGCGCCAGGCCGGCCAGGGTCTGGGTACCGGGACCGAAGCGCCAGGCGATTGCCGCGCTCAGCAGCGCGGTCGCCAGCTCGACCAGCGGGTACTGGATCGAGATCGGTGCACGGCAGTAGCGGCAGCGGCCGCGCAAGAGCAGCCAGGAAAGCAGCGGCATGTTGTCGCGGGCGGCCAGTACGTGCCGGCACTGCGGGCAGTGCGAGGGTTCGCGCACCAGGCCCGGGGGCGGGGCGGCGCGATCGTCCGCCGCAAGCTCCAGCATTTCGCGCGCTTCGCTGCGCCAGGTGTGCTCCAGCCGCGCCGGCAGGCGCAGGATGACGACGTTGAGGAAGCTGCCGACCAGCAGGCCGAGTACGCCGACGAACGCGATCAGCGCGGCAGGGGAGAGCTGGGTGATGAAGGACATCCGTCGGTACCCTCGTCGGCGACGCGGGCGGCGTGGCCCGTGACAGCAAGGCGCCCGCCGTCGCGCTCGGCGAGGGCGGGCGCGGGACGTGCGCGGCAGCGGATCAGAATGTGCCGGCCAGCTTGAAGATCGGCAGGTACAGGCCGACGACCATGCCGCCGACCATGATGCCGATCACGACCATGATCATCGGCTCGAGCAGGGTGCTCAAGGTGTCGACGGCGTTGTTGACCTCTTCCTCGTAGAACTCGGCAACCTTGAACAGCATCGCGTCGAGTGCGCCGGATTCCTCGCCGATCGCGGTCATCTGCACGACCATGTTGGGGAACAGGCCGGTCTGGCGCATCGCCAGCTGCATCTGATGGCCGACGGCGATGTCGTCGCGCATCTGCCGGATCGCCTTGGCGTAGACCACGCTGCCGGTGGCGCCGGCCACGGCGTCCATCGCCTCGACCAGCGGCACGCCGGCGCGGAAGGTGACACCCAGAGTGCGGGCGAAGCGCGCGATCGCCGACTGGCGCAGGATGTTGCCGATCACCGGCATCTTCAGCGACAGCCGGTC
>JAJYDI010000034.1 GCA_021777635.1 Pseudomonadota bacterium | reverse complement strand
GAGGAAACGCTCGCTCCGGTCGGTCAGTTCGTCCTCGGCATACAGCGGTTCACGCACGGGCAGACGTTCGAGAATTGCGAGTTCGAGCTCGCCCAGACCCTCGTTGCGCAGCGCGGAGACGTAGAACACGGCGTTGAACGAATGGCGTTCGATCACCCCGGCGACGTAGGGAAGTAGCTCGCGCTTGTCCTTTTGCCGGTCGATTTTGTTGACCACCAGCATCCGTGGGCGCGCGTGCTCGGCGAGCATCGCGTGCACGCTGCTGTCCTCGTCGGTCCAGTGGCCGGCTTCGACCACCTGGAGCGCAACGTCGACCTCGGCGATCGCGGCATGCGCGGCTCGGTTGAGACTGTGATTGAGCGCGCGCCGCGCCCCGCGATGCAGACCGGGCGTGTCAACGTAGAGGATCTGCCCCGCTGGGCGCGTGGCGATGCCGAGAATGCGGTGCCGTGTGGTCTGCGGCTTTGGACTGACAATACTCAGGTGGGCGCCAACGAGCGCGTTGAGCAGGGTGGACTTTCCGACGTTGGGGCGGCCGACCAAGGCGGCAAAACCGCAGCGCAGGCTGTCGCCGCTCATGCGGCGTCCTGCGCCGCGAGCGCGGCCAGCGCCATCTGGGCCGCGTCCTGTTCGGCGGCACGCCGGCTGCTGCCGCCGCCGCCGAAGCGGGCCGGAGGCGCGTCGATCACGCAGGTCACTGCGAATATTCGCGCATGCTCCTCGCCATGAACGGCGCTCAGCTCGTAACGCGGCAGTGGCTGGCCGCGCGCCTGCAGTAGTTCCTGCAGCCGCGTCTTTGGATCCTTCTCAGGCCGCGGCAGCGCAGCGGCGCGCGCGGTGAACAGGCCGCGAACGACGTCGCGACACGCGTTGAAGCCTCCATCGAGGTAGACCGCGGCCAGCAGCGCCTCGAAAGCATCTGCAAGGATCGAGTCGCGACGGAAGCCGCCGCTTTTCAGCTCGCCGGAACCCAGCCGCAACCCGCCACCGATCTCGAGCGCGCGCGCGACGTCGGCCAGAGCAATGCCATTGACCAGTTGCGCGCGCAACCGCGACAACTCGCCCTCGTCGGCACGCGGATGCAGCTCGAACAGCAACTCAGCGACCAGCATGTTGAGCAGCGCATCACCGAGAAACTCCAGGCGCTCATTGTTGGGCCGGCCGACGCTGCGGTGGGTCAACGCCAGCGTGGCCAGCTGCGGATCACGAAAGGTGTAATCGAGCCGCACGCCTCAGCCGCCGGTTGACTGCGCGTTCATCGGCACCGTCTTCTCAAAGTGCAGCAGGAAGTCGATGTTGTACATGAACGGAATGTCGCGCTCATACTGGATCGACAACTTGGGCTTCCCATTGCCGGTGAGGATGCGGATGCGCGCATGGCTGAGCGTGCTGCTGTCGACGTACTGGAAGTCGCCCTTGAAGGACAAGTCGCGCTTGATCTGGTCAAGCGGCTTGTTGACCACGCCAGGTTCGGATGCGACCTCGTTCAAGGCCTTGACCACACCCATGTACTCGGCATAGGCCGGCACCAGCTTCATCGCCATGTAGGCGAAGAAACCGAAGATCATCAGGATGAACAGGAACCCCAGCAGGGTAATACCCGACTGCCTCGCTTTCATGCCGCCCCCTCGTGACCGCCCGCGCGGAAAGTCAATGGATGATGGTTCCGATGCGCTTCAAATCGATGCCACGTGACTCGCCGCGCCAGCTGAACCAGATGAAGAACGCGCGCCCGACCAGATTCTGCTCCGGCACGCAGCCCCAGAAACGGCTGTCGTAGCTGTTGTCGCGATTGTCGCCCATCGCGAAGTAGCAGTGGGGCGGCACCTTCCAACTGCCCTGCGGCGCGCGACTGAGGTCGGGCATTTCGATCAGGTCGTTCTTCACGCGACCGAGATCCTCGCGATAGAGCTCCCCGGCGTTGGCCTCGACCAGTGCGCTTTCCTTGCCGCTGCCGCCATCGTAGGGCCCGACCAGCGCGGTTGGAACCAGCTTGCCGTTGATGTAGATCTGTTCGTTGCGGACCGTCACGGTATCGCCCGGCAAACCGATCACGCGCTTGATGTAGTCCTGCTTGGGATCGAGCGGAAAGCGGAACACGACCACGTCGCCGCGGCGAGGCTCGCCGGTGCCGAGGATCTTGGTGTTGAAGGCCGGCAGGCGAAGGCCATAGGCAAACTTGTTGACCAAGATGAAATCGCCCACTCGCAGCGTCGGCATCATCGAGCCCGAAGGGATGCGAAAGGGTTCGGCGATGAATGAACGGAAAACCAGAACCGCCAGGATCACCGGAAACAGCGAGCGCGAATAGTCGACGAGGGTCGGCTCGTGCGGCTTCTCGCCGGCGGCTACGGCGCGCGCCACCCGCGCCTTGCGGAAGAACAACGCATCCACGGTCCAGATCAGGCCGGTGAACACGGTCAGGGCGAGCAGCACCGCGGCGAAATCGAATTCCATGTTCACTCCCATGCGGCCGCGGCGGGCCGGATCACTTCGCGTCCATCTTTAGCACGGCAAGGAAGGCTTCCTGCGGAATCTCCACCCGGCCGACCTGCTTCATGCGCTTCTTGCCTTCCTTCTGCTTTTCCAGAAGCTTCTTCTTGCGGCTGACGTCGCCACCGTAGCACTTGGCCAGCACATTCTTGCGCAGCGCCTTGACCGTCGAGCGCGCGATCACCTGCGCCCCGACAGCGGCCTGAATGGCGACGTCGAACATCTGGCGCGGGATCAGGTCCTTCATGCGCTCGACCAACTCGCGGCCACGGCGGTCGGCGGCGGCACGATGCATGATCAGGCTGAGCGCGTCGACGCGGTCGCCGTTGATCAGTACGTCGGTGCGCACGAACGGCCCGGCCTGGAAGCGCTCGAAGTGGTAGTCCATTGATGCGTAGCCGCGGCTGACCGACTTCAGCTTGTCGAAGAAGTCCAGCACGACTTCGGCCAGCGGCAGCTCATAGCTGATCTGCACCTGCGTGGCCAGGTAGTGGATCGAGCGCTGCACGCCGCGCTTCTCCTCGCACAGCGTGATCACGTTGCCGACATAGTCCGGCGGAGTGAGGATGGTAGCGACGATGATCGGCTCACGGATCTCGGCGATGTTCTGCACCGGCGGCAGCTTGGCGGGGTTGTCCAGGCGCAGCACGCGGTCGTCGGTGAGCAGCACCTCGTAGATCACCGTCGGCGCGGTTGTCACCAAGTTGAGGTCGTATTCGCGCTCCAGACGCTCCTGAACGATCTCCATGTGCAGCAGGCCGAGGAAGCCGCAGCGGAATCCGAAACCCATAGCCTCGGAGGATTCGGGCTCGAAGAACAGCGCCGCGTCGTTCAGGCGCAGCTTGTCCAACGCCTCGCGCAGCGCCGGATAATCCTCGGCGGCGACCGGAAACAGGCCGGCGAAGACGCGCGGCTGCATCTGCTGGAAGCCGGGAAGCGCGTGCGCGGCCGGACTGGCGGCGAGCGTCAGGGTGTCGCCCACTGGCGCGCCGTGCACGTCCTTGATCGAGGCGGTGACCCAACCCACCTCGCCTGCACCGAGCCGGCTCTTGACCTTGCGCTTTGGCGTGAATACGCCGACTGATTCGACTTCGTGCGCGCGCCCGGTGGACATCACCAGCAGTTTGTCCCGCGGCTTGATCTCGCCCTGCATCACGCGCACCAGCGAGACAACGCCGAGGTAGTTGTCGAACCAGGAGTCGATGATCAGCGCCTGCAGGCGATCGGTGTCGCGCGGGCGCGGTGGCGGGATGCGGGCGACGATTGCCTCCAGCACCTCAATCACGTTCTGCCCAGTCTTGGCGCTAATCGCGATGGCGTCCTCGGCGTCGATTCCGATCACCGCCTCGATCTCGGCCTTGGCGCGCGCGATATCGGCGGTCGGCAGGTCGATCTTGTTTAGTACCGGCACCACGGTCAGGCCCTGCTCGACGGCGGTGTAGCAGTTGGCAACCGACTGCGCCTCGACACCCTGCGCGGCGTCAACCACCAGCAGCGCGCCCTCGCAGGCGGCCAGCGAGCGGCTGACCTCGTAGCTGAAGTCGACATGGCCCGGCGTGTCGATGAAATTGAGCATGTAGGTGCGGCCGTCCCGCGCCGTATACGGCAATGACACCGACTGTGCCTTGATGGTGATGCCGCGTTCGCGCTCGATCGGATTCGAGTCCAGCACCTGCGCCTCCATTTCACGCGCTTCAAGACCGCCGCAGAGCTGGATGATGCGGTCGGCGAGCGTGGACTTGCCGTGGTCGATGTGGGCGATGATGGAGAAGTTGCGAATGTGATCCATGGCCAACGCGCAGGGGCAACGGCGATGCGCGGTCCGCATGGCCGCGCGCCGCCCGGAGGCGGCGCGAGGCGCGGATTATGGCAGAAGCCGGGGTCCACCGCGGCCCCGGCCTGCCGCGATCAGCCCTGCTTGGGCACCGGTATGGCGATAAACTGGGTGAGGTTGTCACGGCGTACCAGCAACATCACGTCGTCGCCCGGCCGATAACCATGCAGGGCCTGGTCGAAGGCCTTGGCGCTGCCGACCGGACGCTGCCCGACCATCAGGATCACATCTCCCGCATGCAGGCCGGCCTGCATTGCCGCAGGACCCAATACGCGCGTGATCAGCACGCCCTCGCCGTTCTTCAGGCCGAGCTGGCTGCGCTGCTCCTGGGTAATGTTCTCTACTACCAGGCCCAGATTATTGCCCGATTCGGCGCGCCCCTGCACCGCTGCCAGATCCGCAGCATTGCGCGGCGCGGCCTCGATCTTGACGTGGAGCGTGCGCGGCTTGCCATCCCGCAGGACAGTCAGCTTGGCGATGCTGCCGATCGGCGCCAGACCGACCATCGGCGGCAGGTCGGAGCTGCTGTATACCGGCTGGCCATTGAAGGCGGTGATCAGGTCGCCAACATGCACGCCGGCCTTTTCCGCCGCGCCTCCCGCCACGAGCTTGGCCACGAGCGCACCGCTCTCGCTATCAAGCTTGAGGCTCTTGGCCAGGCTCCGGGTCAGCGGCTGCACAAAAACACCGATGATCCCGTGGCTGACATAGCCCTTGACCTTGATCTGCTGCACGGCGTTCATGGCGACATCGATCGGAATCGCGAACGACAGGCCCATGTAACCGCCGCTGTTGGAGAAGATCTGCGAATTGATGCCGACCACCTGGCCGTCAAGATTGAACAACGGCCCGCCTGAGTTGCCACGGTTGATCGGCACGTCGGTCTGGATGAACGGCACGTACGGCTGGTCGCTGCCGAGGCTGCGGCCTACCGCGCTGACGATGCCGGCGGTGACGGTGTGGCTCAGGCCGTAGGGCGAGCCGATCGCCAAGACCCACTGCCCGGCTTTGAGCGTGTTGGAGTCACCGATGCTGACAGTCGGCAGGTTCTTGGCGTCGATCTTCAACAGTGCGATGTCGTACGAGGGATCGGTGCCGACCACCTTGGCGGTGTAGTCGCGGCGATCTGACAGCTTGACCGTGACCTTGCTGGCGTGTGCTACGACGTGATTGTTGGTAAGGATGTAGCCGTCGCTGGAAATGATGAAGCCCGAGCCCAGCGACATTTCCTCGCCGGCGCCGGGCTGCTGGCGCGGCATTGGAATGCCGAAGAAGCGGAAGAAGTCCGGTGGCATGCCCTGAGCACCGGCCGGCATCGAACTTTCGGGCTGACTGATCACTGCCTGCACATTGACGACCGCCGGACCATTTTGCTGGACGATGCCGGTGAAGTCAGGCAACGAGGCGGCGGCCGCGATACTTGCGGTCGTCAGCAGCAGCACAGCCATGGCCGCCAGTCGCTTCCATGTTTTGCTCATCACGGGATTACCTCCAGATGGACGGATGGGGGAGCGGCGCACGCGGCGCCAGTGAGGGCTTCGATGCCAGCGTGGGCAGCGAAGTTCAAGGGCCGGTGGGTATCCGTTCAGCCCGGCGACGTTCGCCGGACTCCCAGACAAGGCCGGAGCGACGCAGAAACCGCGCGCTCGCGCCGCCGGCAGCAGTGCAATCCGCAAAGAGTCACCCGCGAGCTCAATGGCCCGCCGCCAACGCCACCGAGTCGGCGATCCGCTGCACCGTCGGCACCGGCACGTCACCAAGCGCGGTGACCCGCTCGCCGTCATGGGTCTCGCTGACGAAACTCAGCGCTCCGCGCACGCCCGTGCCCTGCGGCATCGGCACCGGTCCACGCTGGACGTAGACCGATACGCTGGCGATGCCGTCACTGAGCACCAGATGCTCGCTGCCTGGCGTGCCGTCGCCGACGCACAAGCGCACATGAAACCCCGGTGGGGCATTGAGCACGCGCCACTGCGCGGGTCGTGCGGGCTGACGTGCCGCGAGCTGCGTCGCGGTCACTGGCGCAGCGCCGTTCAGGGCCGCGAGATCGGCCTGCGTGCCGACCTGCAACGCAACGAAACGGAACTCCTCCGGCAGCAACCGGCCGTCGAGCGTCAGCTGCACGCGCAGCGGCAATCCGTTCGCGCGATCGAGCCAAATGCGATAGCCGTAGCGGTAGCCGTCTCGCGGCTGGATCCGAAGTTGCTCGGTCGCTTGCGCGGCGACGCGCTCACCTGTCAGCAAAGTTAGCGTGTAACTGGGATGCAGCGCGGCCAGCGGCACGTCGGGCACCAGCGGCAGCAGGGTATGCAGGTGACCGGGATCGAGCTGCAACGGCGGCGCGCCGGCCAGCGTCCACTGCACGTGGGTACCGTCGCGCGTGATCTGCAGAGCGCGGCCGTCGAGACTCGTAAGCAGATCGCGGTCAGGGCTGCCGGCGCGGTGCTCGATCGCAAGAGTTTGCAGGTCACTGCCCTGGCGAAGCACCAAGGTGCCGCTGTAGTCGAGCTGCACCAGCGCCTGGCGCATTCGGCGCCAAGCGGTCGCCGCAAGCGGCTGCGCCGCGGCAGCCAGTCCGGGCAACCCCAGCAGCAACAGCAGCGCGCCGCGCCGGGCGCGCATCAGCGCTGCTCCGCAGCGCCTCCGCGCACCGGGGTCGTGTCCCGCGGCGGCGACATCAGCAGCACATAGGGCACAAGGCCGCCAGCCGCCGCCGCGTCACCCGACTGGTAGTGACGCAGTGTGTAGGCGTCGAGCTGCGGCGAGTAGGCGGCGGTCTGCACGTCGTCGATGGCCACTGGCGCCTGGGCGAATGCCGTCGCAGGCCGCTTCGCGGCAGCAGGATCATTGAGCCACGCCGGCGCGGGCGTTGGCGCGGGCACCGCCGCCATGTCGGGCTCAGAGCGCGGCAGCGGCTGCACCATTAACAGCGCGGCCACCGCCACCGCCACCGCGATGCCCCCACCTGCCGACCAGCGCAGCCAGCGACTGCGCACCGGCAAACGGCCGCCGACCAGCACTCGGTTGATGCGGTCGGCGAAACCCGGGGCGGCCAGGCGTGGCGTGGCACCCTTGAGGCAATCGCGGACGGCGTGCAGCCGCGTCCAGCAGGCGACGGCTTCGCGATCGTGACCGAGCCGACGCAGCAGGAAGCGGGTCTGCTCGCGCGACAGTTCACCATCCATCAGCGCGGAAAGGTGCTCGCGGATCGTCGTGTCGCTCATGGCTGCAACCCTCAACTCTCAACTGTCCGTGATCAGCGGCCGCAGGCTGGTATCGATCGCCTCGCGGGCGCGGAAGATTCGTGAACGCACGGTGCCGATTGGACAGTTCATCGCTTCGGCAATCTCCTCGTAACTCAGCCCGTCGACTTCGCGCAGCGTAATCGCGGTGCGCAAATCCTCGGGCAATGCTTGGACCGTGGAAAACACGGTTTGTTCAATCTCCTGCCGTAATAGTTCGTGCTCCGGGGTATCGCCGTCGCGCAAGCCATTGGCGCTCTCGGCGTAAAGAGCGTCTTCGATTGCGACGTCCTCGGTCGGCGGACGCCGGCCCAGCGAGACCAGATGATTCTTGGCCGTATTGACGGCGATCTTGTACATCCAGGTGTAGAACTGGCTTTCGCCGCGAAACGAACCGATCGCCCGAAAGGCGCGGATGAACGCTTCCTGGGCGACGTCCTCGCACTCGCTCCAGTCCTGGATGTAGCGGGAGATCAGGCCGATCACCCGATGCTGATACTTGCGCACAAGCAGGTCGAAAGCGCGGGTATCGCCCTTCTGCACCTGCTCAACCAGCGCGCGATCGGTTTCTGGCTCGCCCATCCGGGCTGATCTCCCTCGACGGCGACGGGTCGCCAGCAGTGTTATTGCGTCGGACGCACCCGGCGGGCGCGGGATCGCCGCGCATCCCCTTGGTGCGGATGCTCCTAGAGTAGCCGAAGCGACGTGCCGGCGAGCCGCTCAAGGCTCTGTGACGCGGCCCGTGAGGGAGGCGCAAATCGCGGCGCGGGTTCAGCCCACGGGCCCGGAATACTCTGGTTGCAACTGCAGGCGCGTCGCCAGAAGGCGCTCGAACGCATCGTGCGCCAGCGGTCGGCAAAACAAAAAACCCTGCAGCTCCTCGCAACCCAGCAGGCGCAGGAACTCGAATTGCTGCTCGGTTTCGACGCCCTCGGCGACCACCGCCCGACCCAGACTGTGCGCCATCGACACGGTGGCGCGCACGATCGCCTCGTCATCCGGATCAATGCCGATGTGGCGCACGAAACTCTGGTCGATCTTGATGCGATCGGCGGGAAACCGGCGCAGATAGTCGAGTGACGCCTGGCCGGTGCCGAAATCATCGATGGCGATACGGCAACCCAGCGCCCGCAGTGCCTGCAATGCCTCCGGTACGCCGCTCGCCGATTTCAGGCTGACGCTCTCAGTGACCTCGAGCTCGAGCAGCGCAGGGTCGATGCCGCTCTCGGCCAGGACCCCGCGCACCGTTTCCACCAGCCCGGGGTGGCGCAGCTGCAATGCCGAAAGGTTGACGCCCACACGCAGACCGAAGCCGAAGCGGCGCTGCCAACGCACTGCATCGGCACAGGCGCTGCGCAGGACCCACTCGCCGATCGGCAGGATGAGGCCCGTCTCCTCGGCCAGCGGGATGAAAAATGCCGGGCTGATCATGCCGAGATCGGGATGCTCCCAGCGGATCAGCGCCTCCATGCCTACGATGTCCTCGCTGGCGGCATCCACTTGCGGCTGGTAGTGCAGGCGCAACTCGTCGTTGCGCTCGGCTTGGCGTAGCCGCCCCTCCAGCGCGACGCGCTGACGGTGCGCCTCCTGCGGCATCGCCACGTAGGCCTGCCAGGTATTGCGACCCAGGCTCTTGGCGCTGTACATCGCCATGTCGGCATGCTGTAACAGCTGCTCGGCGTTGGCGGCGTCGTCGGGATAGACGCTCAGTCCGATCGACGTGGTGACGGCGATCGCGCCGCCATCGGGCAAGTCTAGCGGCGCTTCCATCAGCCGCACGATTTTGTCGGCGATGCGATGCACGTCGTCGCGCTGCACGATCTGGCGCAGGATCACGGTGAACTCGTCGCCCGCATAGCGGGCAACGGTGTCGTAGGCGCGTACGCTGGCGCGCAGTCGTCGCCCGGCGGCCTGCAACACCTGGTCGCCGGTGGCGTGGCCCAGCGCGTCGTTGATGCTCTTGAAACGATCGAGATCGACGAACAGCACGGCGAAGCTTTCGCCGCTGCGTTCCGCCTCCAGCAGGACGTTCCGTAACCGGTCGTTGAACAGCAACCGGTTGGGCAGGCTGGTCAAGGCGTCCTCGAGACCGCGCGCCCGGCCCTCCTCGCGGGCCCGGCGCAGGGCCAGCTCGGCGGCAAATCGGCCCGCTGCCACCCGCAGGGTGTCGGCCAGCAGCAGATCGGCACCGCGCGGCGCACGCGCGTAGGCAAGCAACGCGCCGAGCACGTTGCCATGGGGATCCGTCAGCGGCAAGCAGGCGCAGACCGATGCCTCGATTGCGGCAAGAAAGTCGTCCGTCGCGGGCAGCTGGTGTGCGCCGTCGAGAAGCATCACCTCCTCGCCTGCGAGCGCCAGCGCCAGCGTCGGCTGCATTGCCGGGTCGGGAGCTTCGGCCGGTGCCGGCACGCGCTGCACGACCACCAGCGGCAAAGCGGTGCCGTCGCCAGCAGTGGCATAGACCGCCAGAAAAGCCAAATCGAGGGAATCCGTCAACAAGCGCGCCGCAGCTTCCATACCGGCATCGCCGCGGCCGGCCGCGTTCACCCGTGCCAGCAGCGCCAACGCATCGCGGGCTCGGCGCTCGTCATCAAGGACGCGGACCCGGCTGCAGTGCACCGGTACGCCATCGCGCAGCGCCAAACGCAGATTGACCTCGATGGGATCGCTGCGACCGTCCGGGTGCGGCCGCTCGCAACGGAACTGCACCGCGCCCTCCAACTTCAACTTGCGTCGCAGCGTTCGCTGGCGCTCAGCGCCCGCGCAAAATGCGATCGGATCCAGACGCCGTCCGAGCCACGCCGCGCCGGTCAATCCGTTTGCTCGCGCGAACGCGTCATTGCAGGCAAGAACTCGGCCATCGCTGTCGCTGACCATCAGTTCGTCGCTGCTGGTATCAAAAAACAACCGTAGGACATCGTCTTCCTCGCCGCTGACCGGGGCAACCGTGGTGCGCCGCCCGAGCGCGGTGTTGACGCGTGCACAGACCTCGCCGGCCGCGAACGGTGCCGCCATCCAGTCGCTGACTCCCGGCACAGCACGGTGAAAGCCCCAAACCCTCTGCGCGGATTCGCCGGCAAGAAGCCCGATCACGGCCGGTCCCTGGCGCTGAGCGAGTTGGGCACAAAACGACACGGCCTCACCGGCCTCACCTTTGAATTCGAGCAGCATCAAATCCAGAGTGGGTATCTGCGCCAGCAGGGCACGCGCCTGGGCTACGTCCCGCGCGGTATACAGGGCCTCGAAACCGGCCTGCTCCAAGGCATCGTAAAGAACGCGGCGCTCGCCGCGGTCAGCGGCCACGATCAGCAGGGCGGGAGCGTCATGGCCAAACATCCTCAGCGCACCCAGCGGCCGCCGCGCAGACGCAGGCGACCCTGCCCGCTTGCGGCGAGGCGCAGCCGCAGCGCCTGCTCGGCCAGAACCGGCGGCAGTGCGTCCAGGGGCGCCAGCAGCACTACCCTCCGGGCATAACCCGCTCGCTGCCGCAGGATCTGATGGAGCAGCGGCAGCAATGCGGGCAGATCCTGCAGCGGCAACGGAATCAGGTAGATGCCGAAATGCATGCTCTGCAGCACGTAGCGAAGAGCATCGCCCGGACGGTGCGTCGCCGGTACCCGCACACCAGCCTCGCGAAGGCTACATAGGCCTTCATCGGCGTTCCACAGATACAGCGACTGGCCGCCCAGCAGGGCTTGGCGGCGAAACTCGTCGACCAGCGTTGACGCGTCACCGGTATCGAGCAGGGTCAGCGCCTGCTCGCCGGCAAGCACGCGCGCCAGCAACTCGGCAGTGGTGGCAACAACCTCGACTTGCAGTTCAGGCATTCCCCGGCGCTCGCACGGCCCTTCTTGCAGCCGCTGGTTATCGTGTGATCATTACTCTGACGCAAACACGGAGCGACCGCATCATGTTCGAAGGTCTGCGGTTCAGGCACTGGCAAGCCCAACAGCGCGATGACGGAATCGTGGTGCTCGCGCTCGATCGAGCGGGCAGCAGCGTGAATGCGCTGGCGCGCGCGGTGCTGGATGAGCTCGCCGCGATCGTCGAGCGCCTCGCCATCGAGCCGCCGACCGGCGTGCTGATCCGCTCGGCCAAACCTGCCGGTTTCATTGCCGGCGCCGATATCCGCGAGTTCGCCAAGTACGAGCGCAACGGCGGCGTGCTGGCGGCGATCCAGTTCGGCCAGCGGGTGTTCCAGCACCTTGCCGAGTTGCCCTGCCCCACCGTGGCAGCGATCCATGGCCACTGCATGGGTGGCGGCACCGAACTGGCGCTGGCTTGTCGCCATCGTGTGGCCAGCGACGACGCCGGGACGCGCATCGGCCTCCCCGAGGTGATGCTTGGCATCCACCCTGGATGGGGTGGAACTGCGCGCCTGCCGCGCCTGATTGGCGCCCTGCAAGCGCTGCCGATGATGCTGACTGGCAAGACGATTTCAGCGACCGCCGCGCGCGGGCTGGGTCTGGTTGATCGGGTGGTGCCCGTCGAGGATCTGCTCGATGCCGCACTGGCGATACTGCGGCAGCCACCGCCTCGCCCACTGGCGCAGCGGCTGCGGGCTCTGGCCAGCAATGCCTGGATCGCACGGCAGCTGCTCGCGCCGCTGGTGCGCCGGCAGACCGCGGCCAAGGTGCGCGCATCCCATTACCCCGCGCCGTTCGCGCTGATCGAGGTCTGGCGTCGCGGCGGCAGCGACATCCGCCAGCGCCTGAAACTCGAGGCGCACTCGGTGGCGCGGCTGGCCGAGACAACGACCGCGCGCAACCTGATCCGGGTGTTCTTCCTGCAGGAGCGACTGAAGGGCCTGGGGGCCGGAGTCGAGCATGGCATCCGGCACGTGCACGTCGTCGGCGCCGGCGTGATGGGCGGTGACATCGCAGCTTGGTGCGCGTATCGCAACTTCGACGTGACCTTGCAGGATCGCGAGCTGAAGTTCATCGAGCCGGCGCTGGCACGCGCTGGGGTGCTGTTCGAGAAGCGCTTGAAGACGCCCGAACGCATCGCCGCGGCCACGGCACGGCTGAGTGCGGACGTCGCAGGCCGGGGAGCTGCCGATGCCGAACTGGCCATCGAAGCGATCTTCGAGAACCCCGAAGCCAAGGAGGCGCTGTACTCACAGATCGAGCCGCAACTGCGTGCGGGCGGTCTGTTGGCAACCAACACTTCCAGCATTCCGCTGGACGCGTTGCGTGCGAAGCTTGTCGCGCCCGAGCGATTTCTCGGCCTGCACTTCTTCAACCCGGTCGCACAGATGCCGCTGGTCGAACTGGTGCGCCACGATCGGCTCGACGCGCAGGCCGAAAAGCGCGCGCTGGCTTTCGTGCGTTCCCTCGACAAGCTGCCGGTGCCGGTCGCCGGCACGCCGGGCTTCCTCGTAAACCGAATCCTGATGCCCTATCTGCTGGAAGCCATGCGCTGCTACGCCGAAGGCGTGCCTGGCCCGATCCTGGACAAGACCGCACGCGGCTTTGGCATGCCGATGGGTCCGATCGAGCTGGCAGACACCGTTGGTCTCGACGTCGCAGCCTCCGTCGGCAAGGAACTGGGACCGTTCCTCGGCCTCGACATCCCCGCTGGTCTGGAGCCGCTGCTGGCCGCCGGCAAGCGCGGCAAGAAAGATGGCCAAGGTTTTTATCTCTGGCGTGCTGGCAAACCGGTCAAACCGGCGACGGATCCAAAGTACGCGGCGCCCGACGACCTCGAGGACCGCATCATCCTTCCGCTTCTCAACGAGGCCGTCGCCTGCCTGAGCGATGGTGTGGTGGCGGATGCCGACCTGCTCGATGCCGGAGTGATCTTCGGCACCGGTTTCGCACCGTTCCGCGGCGGCCCGATCGCCCACATTCGCAACGTCGGCACGGATACGCTGCAATCGCGGCTGGAGCAACTGGCCATGCGCCACGGTCCGCGCTTCGTACCCAAGCGCGGCTGGGACAACCCTGCACTGCGCCCGGACGACAGCGCCGCCTGACCGCGGGCAGCGACGGCTAGTCGGCGTCGGCCGGCAAGTCGTCCGCGGCACTGCCCGGCTCGGCCAGCAATGCCACCACTGCGGGCGCGAAAGCGCGCACCTCTTCGGCCAGCGCGCGCGGCACCAGAAGGTAGCGGCCCTCGCACTGGATCACGCCCAGCGCGCCGTCGTTGACCTCCCGCAGCTGCTCGGCGCTGACGTAGACACGGCGAATCTTGCCGCCGTACTCGAAATGCCGAACGTGCTCGGCATCTGCATGATTTAGCGCGCGCCCATCGAGCAACGCGAGCAGCCTCTGCCGCTGCACCTTGCGCGCCGCCGCCTTGGCAGCAGCCTCGCGTTCGGTACGCACGCGTTCGTCGCGCTCGTGCCGGGCACGCAGGGCATAGGCCTTGGCCAGGTCGATTTCCGCCGAGGCGGAGGGCAGCCCGGTCTTGCCGCGGGCAGCGCCGGATGCCGGCTCGCCTCGGTTTGCAGGTTGCTGCTCGCTCGGCTTGCCATCGCGCGACTTGTTGTTACGTCGGGCCTGGACCAAACCGCTCTTCAGCAGCTGATCACGCAGGGATTCGCTCATGCCCGGCTCTCAGTAATGTGGCGGCGGTGGTTCGAGGTGGGTGTCGGCACCGAGTGCAACGCGCACCGCCGCCAGCTCGCTGCGCAATTCGCGCACGGTGCGCTCGAGCAGATCGAGCCGCACGCTGCGTTCGGCGTCGGCGCGAAGCAGGCCAGTCACCGCCTCGTCCAAAAAGGTCATGCGAACCTCCAGCTCCGCAAGGCGATCCAGCGCGTCCATGCTCATCCCCGCGCCAGCGAACGGCCGCGACCAATCCCGTAGTAAGCCAGCCCCGCCGCCTCGACCACCAGGGGATCCCAGATATTGCGGCCATCGAAGACCACCGCCTCTCTCAGCTCGGCGCGCACTCGCGCGAAGTCGGGACTGCGAAACACCTTCCACTCAGTAACCAGGGCCAACGCATCTGCCCCCGCTAGGGCCGCGTGGGAGTCAGCGCAGAGCTCGAGCTCGGCGCGCGCACCGTAGAGCTGCCGCGCCGCATCCATCGCCTCGGGGTCGAAGGCGCGCACCGGAA
>JAJYDI010000033.1 GCA_021777635.1 Pseudomonadota bacterium | reverse complement strand
GCAAGCGGGGCAGGCGCTGGCGATGCTGCACGCCTCGGGCTGGGCCGATGACGCGATCGCCACCGCGGCGAGTTCGGTCGCATTCGATCTCTGGCGTGCCATCGCGATCACCTACGCCTCGTCGTATCTGCGCGCCGGTGTCGGTGCCATGCCCTGCGGTTACGGTTTCGTCTTGGCGGTGCCGCCCAACGAAAACGCGGCGGCGGTGCGCGCGGCGTGGTCGGCCGATGCCGCCGGCATCCCGCCCGGCTCGGGCGTGGTCATCCGCGATGCGCTCGCGTCCGGTGCGGATGCGGCCGCCCCCGGCCTGCGTTGCCTGCGCGAGCTGTGGACCGGCGACGCAGCCGATGCCCGGCGTCTGCACGCGTCGGTTGCGGCGACGGCGGCGCGACTGCCGCGTCGCGACCTGCCGATCTGGGTGATTCACGGCGCCGCCGACGGCCTGCTGCCGCCGGCCTTCAGCTCGCAGCCCTATGTCGACTGGCTGCGTGCTGCGGGACGCCAGCCGCTGTTCTGGTGGGTACCCTATGCCCAGCACTTCGACGCGTTCCTGCCGCTGCCCGGTTTCGGCGACCGTCACGTGCCGCTGCTGCCCTACGGCTATCGCGCGCTGGATCGGGTGTTCGACCATCTGCTGCACGGCGCGCCGTTGACCCAGCCGCCGCCGCCGCACACGCGGCCGCGCGGGCCGGGGTCGCTCAGCCGCAGGAATCTGGGTTGGCCGGCGGACGGCTGACAGCGGCGCGGCTTGCGGCTACCGTGCGCGTTCTCACCCGTCACGGACCGCCCGCATGACCCTCACCGCCACCTTCAACACCGCCCGCGGCCCGATCCGGCTGCGCCTGTTCGCCGATCAGGCTCCGGTCACCGTGGCCAGCTTCGTCAATCTGGTGCGGCGCGGCTATTACGATGGCCTCAGCTTCCACCGCGTGATCCCCGACTTCATGATCCAGGGCGGCTGCCCCGACGGCGACGGCCGCGGTGGCCCGGGCTACCGCTTCGAGAACGAATGCCGCAAGGACCTCGGCCACGACCGCCCCGGCGTGCTGTCGATGGCCAACGCCGGCCCCGGCACCAACGGCAGCCAGTTCTTCATCACCCACGTCGCCACGCCGTGGCTGGACGGCAAGCACACCGTGTTCGGCGAAGTGGTCGGCGCCGCCGATCAGACGGTGGTGGACGCCATCCGAGGCGGCGACCGCATCGAATCCGTCACCGTCGACGGCGACGCGGACGCGCTGCTGGCCGCGCAGGCCGCGCGCGTCGCCGAGTGGAACGCGGTGCTCGACGCGCGCTGAGCGGAAGTGCCCGGAGCTAAGCGCCTCGATGGCTCCACGAGGCGCTCATTCATTGGAGTTTTTCGACCCGGCGCGCGATCCGCGCAAGATCGAATGGAACCAGCCCGGGAGGGCGAGCCCGATCGCGACAACCGAAATGCCAGTTGCAGCCAAGCCATTGAAATTTGCGCTGGGAAACGTCATGGGCCCATCCCCGCTGGGATTGAACACATCCATGGCAATGCTTGAACTGATGCACGGTGGTCGCGCCGGACGCCTTGGTCTTGGCCTGTGCTTTGGCGACGGCCGGTCGGTTGACCTTGGCGGTAGGTGCCGCGGGCGCCGCCGCAAACCACGGCTGCAACCGCATGCGCCCGTGCTCGCATGCGTCGTCGTCGAGCGTCACGTGGGGGGCATGGCTGCGCGGGTTGCTGATCAGGCTCTTGGCGTGCAGCCGGTCCGGCGCGTCCGGGTTCGGGGACTTCCGGGCACGATGACGCCGTGATCGTCGAAGGCGCTGGCCCGCAGCAGGGCCAGGACGACGTCGTCGATCCGATCGGTGTCGAAGCGGTCGTTCATGACGGTATGCGTGGTGTTCGAAACGCCACCCCTGCCATTTGCGCCTCGCGCGCTCAGGCCGCGAAGCGGCGCCAGCCCTTCGAGATGGCGGGAGCGGTCCACGAGCGGGGTCCGTGCAGCGACATCCGAAGGTGCGGCCGGCCGACCTGTCGCGCCCGACGCGCACCGGGCCGCCGCCGGGTGCGTGATAACATTCGCGTTTTCCACCGTGCGAGAGTCCCCATGCTCAAGCTCGCTCAGCGCATGAGCCGCGCCAAGCCCAGCGCGATCATGGTGATCGCCGAAAAGGCCAGGAAACTCAAGGCTGAAGGACGCGACATCGTCAACTTCTCGATCGGCGTGCCCAATTTCCTGCCCGGGCCGCACGTCTACGAGGCCGCGCGCAAGGCGCTGGACGCCGACACCGGCCAGTATGGTTCCAATCGCGGACGCGACGATCTGCTCGATGCCTTCATCGCGCATCTGGCGCGCGCCGGCCTGCCCGGCTACCGGCGCGAGCACATCGCGGTCGGCGTCGGCGCCAAGCAGGTAATCTACAACCTGGCCGAGGCGCTGCTGGACGAGGGCGACGAGATCGCCTTCCCCACGCCGTACTGGACCAGCTATCTCGATATCGCCGACATCGTCGGCGCCAAGGTCAAGCTGCTGCCGTGTCCCCCGGCGCAGCACTACAAGCTGACCCCGGACCAGCTCGACGCGGCGATCACGCCGGCGACCCGGGTGTTCCTGTTCAACAACCCATCCAATCCGACCGGCATGGTCTACACGCGCGAGGAGATCGCCGCGCTGGCGTCGGTGCTGGTGCGCAAGCCGGACACCTGGATCCTCACCGACGACATCTACCACCGCATGGTGTTCGACGGCCTGGGCTACCACAACTTCGTGCATTCGCGGCCGGAGCTGCGCGAACGCACGATCTTCATCGACTCGCTGTCGAAGACCTACGGCATGCCGGGCTGGCGCGTGGGCTTCATGGCCGGGCCGGCCGAGGTGGCCAAGGCCGTGGTCACGCTCAACTCCAACCACATCACCAACATCCCCGAGATCACCACCGCCGCGGCGGTCGCCGCGTTCAGCGGCCCGCAGGATGTGACCGAACGCCAGTGTGCCGATTTCGCGCAGCGGCGCGATCGCGTGGCGGCGGCCCTGACGGCGATTCCGGGCGTGTCGTGCCCGCGGCCGCAGGGTGCGTTCTACGCGTTTCCGGACATCTCGACCGCGTTCGGCAGGCGTCACGGCAGCATGCGCATCGACAACGACGTCGATTTCTGCGCGGCGTTGCTGGAGTCCAAGGGCGTGGCCTGCGTACCCGGTTCGGCGTTCGGCGAACCGCGCGCGCTGCGCATTTCCTATACCTGTCCGCTGGCGCAGCTCGATGCCGGGCTCAAACGCATCCAGGAGTTTTTCGCTGAGCTGGATTGAGCGGGTAGCCGATGGCGGGTAGCCGGAGAGGCCGTACGGCGCTGGGCAGTCCCGGCCGCCGATTGCCGCTTCCGTCTGCAGTCATCCCCATTTCCCAAGCGGAGTCTCTCCCATGAAATCCCCCGTCCGCGTTGCCGTCACCGGCGCAGCCGGCCAGATCGGTTATGCCCTGTTGTTTCGCATCGCCGCCGGCGACATGCTCGGCCCCGACCAACCGGTGATCCTGCACCTGCTCGAGATCACGCCGGCGTTGCCGGCGCTGCAGGGCGTGGTGATGGAGCTCAACGACTGCGCGTTCCCGCTGCTGCGCGGCATCGTCGCCACCGATGACGCCAACATCGCGTTCAAGGACGTCGATTTCGCGCTGCTGGTCGGCTCGCGGCCGCGCGGGCCGGGCATGGAACGCAAGGATCTGCTTGAGATCAACGGCGGCATCTTCGCACCGCAGGGGCGGGCGCTGAACGCGAACGCCAAACGCACGGTCAAGGTGCTGGTGGTCGGCAACCCGGCCAATACCAATGCGCTGATTGCGCAGGCCAGCGCGCCCGACCTCGATCCGAAGTGTTTCACCGCGATGGTACGACTCGATCACAATCGCGCGCTGTCGCAACTTGCGGAAAAAACCGGTGCGCACACCACCGACATCCGCAGGGTGACGGTGTGGGGCAATCACAGCTCGACGCAGTACCCCGATCTGCACCACGCAGCGGTGGACGGCAAGCCGGCGCTGTCGCTGGTGGATGCGGCCTGGTACGAAAAGGAGTTCATTCCCGTCGTGCAGCAGCGCGGTGCGGCCATCATCAAGGCGCGCGGTGCATCGTCTGCGGCCAGTGCCGCCGGTGCCGCGATCGATCACATGCGCAGTTGGGTGCTGGGCACGGCGGATGGCGACTGGGTATCGATGTCGGTGCCGTCCGATGGCAGCTACGGCATCGCGCCGGGGCTGATCTTCGGTTACCCCGTCACCTGCAAGGGCGGCAAGTACAGCATCGTGCAGGGCCTGGAGATCAACGCCTTCTCGCGTGCACGCATTGCCGCCACCGAGAAGGAACTGCGCGAAGAGCGCGCCGGCGTCGAGCACCTGTTCGGCCAGCGCTGAATCCGCTGCATGCATGGGTGAGCGACAAGGGCGGCCTCGGCCGCCCTTGGTATGTAGGCACCCGCGGCCTCGGCCGCCCTTGGCATGTAGGCACCCGCGGCCTCGGCCGCCCTTGGCATGTAGGCACCCGCGGCCTCGGCCGCCCTTGGCATGTGGGGCACCCGCGGCTCCGGCTGCCCTTCTTCACGGGCCGGATCGCTCGCGACGATGCGCCGCTTCGACCATGGTCGCACCGCGCGCGCGGTGCGCCTGCTCTAGGCTGGTCATCAGCCGATAGCGGAGCGTCCGCGATGCGCTACGAGGAACTGTATCGCCGTTCGATCGAGCAGCCCGAAGCGTTCTGGGCCGAGGAGGCGTGCGCGATCCACTGGCACCGCCCGCCCGAACGCATCCTCGATTACGCCGATCCGCCGTTTCGTTCGTGGTTCGTCGGCGGCGAAACCAACCTCTGCTACAACGCCGTCGACCGGCATCTGGCCGCGCGCCCGGACCAGCCGGCGCTGGTGGCGATCTCGACCGAGACCGGCGTAACCCGCAACGTCACTTATCGCGAGCTGCACCGCGAGGTGAATACCTTTGCGGCGACGCTGCTGGAGCTGGGCGTCGGCCGCGGTGACCGCGTGGTGATCTACATGCCGAACATGGCCGAGGCGGTGTTTGCCATGCTGGCCTGCGCGCGCATCGGCGCGATCCACTCGGTGGTGTTCGGCGGCTTTGCCGCACACAACCTCGCGCTGCGCATCGATGACGCGCAGCCGAGCGCTGGAGGAGATCAAGCGCGCGCTGGTGCGCGGACCGGAGTGGCACGCGTAAGCCGCCACACGCGAACGGACGCGGGCGCGGGGCAGGATGCGAGTCAGATCGGCTAAAATCGCGTTTTGCCGCGGAGGCCGCATGAGCCTGACCCTCACCCCGGGTGCGCGTTTTCGCGCCGCCGTCGCCGCCGAAAGGCCGCTGCAGATCGTCGGTGCGATCAACGCCTACGCCGGCCGGCTCGCCGCCGCCAGCGGTTTCAAGGCCCTGTACGTGTCCGGGGGCGGCGTCGCCGCCGGCAGCCGCGGCATTCCCGATCTCGGCATCACCACGCTGGAGGACGTCGCCATCGACGTCGAGCGACTGGCCAGCGTGACCGATTTGCCGATCCTGGTCGACATCGATACCGGCTGGGGCGGGGCCTTCAACATCGCGCGCGCGATCACGACCATGATCCGCGTCGGCGCCGGCGCGGTGCACATCGAGGATCAGGTGCAGGCCAAGCGCTGCGGCCACCGTCCGGGCAAGGAGCTGGTGCCGAAGGAAGACATGGCCGATCGCATCAAGGCCGCGGTCGATGCGCGCACCGACGCGCGGTTCGTGATCATGGCGCGCACCGACGCGATCGCGGTCGAGGGTCTGGACGCGGCGATCGAGCGTGCGCGATTGTGCGTCGAGGCCGGCGCCGACATGATCTTCGCCGAGGCCGTCACCGAGCTGCCGATGTATCGCGCGTTCAAGGACGCGGTGGGCGTGCCGGTACTGGCCAACATCACCGAGTTCGGCCAGACCCCGTTGTGGAGCACGCAGGAACTGGCGGAGGTCGGCGTCGACATGGTGCTGTATCCGCTGTCGGCGTTCCGCGCCATGGCCAGGGCGGCTCTCGACGTGTACGGCGCCATCCGCCGCGATGGCCATCAGCGCGCCGTGATCGAGGCCATGCAGACGCGCCGCGAGCTGTACGACACGCTGGGCTACTGGGACTACGAGCGCAAGCTCGACGTGCTGTTCGGCAACGGCGGCGGGGCCGGCGAGTGATTGCTCGAGCCCACGCGTCCTGGCGCAGCGGCGGCCGCGCCGAGCAGCCCCGCGCCTTTCCACGCCATGCCGGGCTGAGCCTGGCGGCACTGTCTGCGGCACCGCAGGGGCTGTCGCTGCAACCCGGCAAGGACCGCAGCATCGAAGAGAAACAGTCGAAGGGAACCAAGGAGGCGAGTTTCGATGAGTGACATGGCGCAGCAAATGCTTCCCAAGGTCAAGAAATCGGTCGCGCTGTCCGGTGTCGTCGCCGGCAATACCGCGATCTGTACCGTCGGCCGCAGCGGCAACGACCTGCACTACCGAGGCTACGACATCCATGATCTGGCGACCCGGGCCGGCTTCGAAGAGGTCGCGCATCTGCTGGTGTACGGCGTGTTGCCGACCTGGTCCGAGCTCAACGCCTACCGGCTCAAGCTCAAGCGCCTGCGCGGCCTGCCGGCGCCGGTCAAGGGCGCGCTGGAGCTGCTGCCGGCGTCCACGCACCCGATGGATGTGATGCGTACCGGCGGCTCGGCGCTTGGGACCGTGCTGCCGGAGAAGGACGACCACAACCCCAGTGGCGCGCGCGACATCGCCGATCGCCTGCTGGCCAGCTTCGGCTCGATGCTGCTGTACTGGTACCACTGGAGCCATAACGGCAAGCGCATCGAGACCGAAACCGACGACGACTCGATCGCCGCGCATTTCCTGCACCTGCTGCACGGGCGCAAGCCCAGCGAGCTGCACGCGCAGGCGCTGGACAAGTCGCTGGTGCTGTACGCTGAGCACGAGTTCAACGCCAGCACCTTCGCCGCGCGCGTGATCGCCGGTACCGGCGCGGACATCTACTCGGCGATCACCGGCGCGATCGGGGCCCTGCGCGGCCCCAAGCACGGCGGCGCCAACGAGGTGGCGATGGAGATCATCGCCCGCTACCGCGGCGCCGACGAGGCCGAGGCCGATATTCGTGCCCGCGTCGAGCGCAAGGAAATCGTGATCGGCTTCGGGCATCCGGTGTACACCATCGGCGACCCGCGCAATCCGATCATCAAGGAAATCAGCCGCAAGCTCTGCACCGAGGGCGGCAATCCACGTCTGTTCGAGGTCTCCGAGCGCATCGAGCAGGTGATGATGCAGACCAAGAGGATGTTCCCAAACCTCGACTGGTACTCGGCCAGCAGCTATCACATGCTGGGCGTACCGACGGCAATGTTCACGCCGTTGTTCGTGATTTCGCGCACCTCGGGCTGGAGCGCGCATGTGATCGAACAGCGCGAGGACGGCAAGATCATCCGCCCCAGCGCCAACTACATCGGCCCCGACGATCGCGCTTTTCTGCCCATCGAGAAGCGCTGAGCCTTCCGCGCGGCGTGATGCCGCACGCGCGCGCCGCGCGTCACAGGGCGGCCGCCAGTGCGGTGGCCTGCGCGATCGCGCGTTTGGCATCGAGCTCGGCCGCGACATCGGCGCCGCCGATGCGATGCACGGCCACGCCGCGCGCGGCCAGCGCATCGGCCAGCGCGCGCTGCGGTTCCTGGCCGGCGCAGACGACGACGTGATCCACCTCGAACAGGCGCGGCGCGCCGTCGATCACGGTGTGCAGGCCGGCATCATCGATGCGTTGGTATTGCACGCCGCCCAGCATCTGCACGCCCTTGGCCTTGAGGCTGGCGCGGTGTACCCAGCCGCTGGTCTTGTTGAGGCGCGCGCCGGGGCGGCCGGTGCTGCGCTGAAGCAGCCAGATCTGCCGCGAGGGCGGCTCGGGAGCCGGTTTGAGCAACGCGCCGCGCGCCGCGAGCGTCATGTCCACACCCCACTCGCGCGTCCAGCGTGCGATGTCGGTGGTGGGCGAGGGTGCCGATTGCACCAAGAATTCGGCGACGTCGAAGCCGATGCCGCCGGCGCCGACGATGGCGACGCGCGGCCCGACCACGGCATCATGCGCCAGCACATCGAGATAGCTCAGCACCTTGGGGTGCTCCTCGCCGGGGATGCCCGCCCGTCGTGGTCTGACGCCGGCGGCGATGATCACGGCGTCGTAGCCCGTGAGCAGAGCCTCGGCGCCGGCTTCCTGGCCCAGCCGCAGCTTCACCCCAGTCTGCTCGAGGCGGCTGGCGAAATAGCGCAAGGTTTCGGCGAACTCTTCCTTGCCCGGAATGCGCTTGGCGAGATTGAATTGCCCGCCGATCTGCGCATCACGCTCGAAGAGCACGACCGAGTGGCCACGCTCGGCCAGCGTGGTCGCGCATGCGAGTCCGGCGGGTCCCGCGCCGACCACGGCGTAACGTCGGCGCAGCGTGGCCGGCGCGATCAACAGTTCGGTTTCGTGACAGGCGCGCGGATTGACCAGGCACGAGGCACGCTTGTTCTCGAACACGTGGTCGAGGCAGGCCTGGTTGCAGGCGATGCAGGTATTGATGTCGGCCGCGCGTCCTGCGCGCGCCTTGGCGACCCAGTGAGGGTCGGCCAGCAGCGGTCGCGCCATCGACACCATGTCGGCGTCGCCCGCGGCCAGCACGCGCTCGGCCATCTCGGGCATGTTGATGCGGTTGGTGGTGATCAGCGGGATCTTCACCTCGCCCTTGAGCCGCCGTGTGACCCAGGTAAAGGCTGCACGCGGCACGCTGGTGACGATGGTCGGTACGCGCGCCTCGTGCCAGCCGATGCCGGTGTTGATCAGCGTCGCACCGGCTGCCTCGACCGCCTTGGCCAGCGTCACGATCTCGTCCCAGCTCTGTCCACCCTCGACCAGGTCCAGCATCGACAGGCGATAGATGAGGATGAAGTCGCGGCCCACGCGCTCGCGCGTGCGGCGCACGATCTCGACCGCGAAGCGCATGCGGTTCCCGTAGCTGCCGCCCCAGCGATCCGCGCGCCGGTTGCTGCGCACGGCGAGGAACTGGTTGATCAGGTAGCCCTCGGAACCCATGATCTCGACGCCGTCGTAGCCGGCCTCGCGCGCCAGTGCCGCGCTGCGCGCGAAGGCCTCGATCGTGCGTTCGACGCCCCGGCCGGTGAGCGCGCGCGGCTTGAACGGCGTGATCGGCGACTGCATGCGCGACGGCGCTACCGACAGCGGGTGATAGCCGTAGCGCCCGGCGTGCAGGATCTGCATGCAGATGCGCCCGCCCTCGGCGTGGACCGCGCGCGTGAGCTTGCGATGACGCGCCACGTGCCAGGGCATCGACAGACGTCCGGAGAACGGCTTCAGCCAGCCGGCGATGCTCGGCGCGATGCCGCCGGTGACCATCAGCCCGACGCCGCCGCGCGCGCGCTCGGCGAAATACGCCGCCAGCTTGTCGTAATCGCGCGCGTGATCCTCGAGGCCGGTGTGCATCGAGCCCATCAGCACCCGGTTGGACAGGGTGAGGTGGCCGAGATCGAGCGGCGCAAGCAGGTGCGGGTAGGCGGTCATCGGCATCCGACGCATTCAAACGGTCGTTCGATCATCGCCGCAGGCCGGCGCGACGGCAAGCGCCTCGATCACGCGCGGACGCTACCGCCGCTGCCTGGCCGGTATTCGAGCAGGTCGCCCGGCTGGCACTCGAGTGCGGCGCAGATCGCCGCCAGCGTCTCGAAGCGCACGCCTTTCACATGGCCCTGCTTGAGCAGCGACAGGTTGGCCTCGGTGATGCCGATGCGCGCGGCGAGATCCTTCGACTTCATCTTGCGCCGCGCCAGCATCATGTCGAGGTGGATGATGATCGGCATCAGACAAACCCGCGGTTTTCGTCCGCCGCGCGTGCGCCTTCGCGCACCATCGCGGCCAGCGCGTAACAGACATAGATGCCGATCAGGCTCGGAAAGAATCCTGCATTGAAGCCAAAGCCAAGCCGCCCCGCCTGCAGATCCAGCCAGGCCGGCAGGAACAGGCTCGCGAACAGGTTCAATGTCAGCAAGTGCCCCAGCCAGCGCAGACGCACGGAGATGCGTGTACTCGGCGCCGCCCCTGCGGCCAGCGCCTTGCCGAGCATGCGCACCAGGACGAAGCAGGCAAACGCACTGGCGGCCAGCAGCAACACGATGGTCACCGCGGTCGCAGGTGCGACGTGCGTCAGGGCAGTCTCATCGATACCTGCGAGCAGCAGGAACGGCTTTCCACTGGCTCGATCGCTGGTGCCAACGGCGAAAGCCAGCAGCAGCCCGCAGAGCGCGACGCTGAGCATGCCGATGCTGCCCAGGGACATCAGGACGCTGGCGTAGCCGCGCATGGTCTCGGCCGCAGTGTCGCGGCGCAGGTGCGGAAACCGCGCCCAGCGCGGATGCCGTTCGCGAAAGCGTTGCAAGTCCATCGCATTCCCCTCTGCAATGAAAAATCATCGTGAAACGATAAAATCATATCGCAAAGAAGGATGCAACCGATTCAACTCACGCCCGTGGTCCCTGCGGCACGCGTCGCGCGCCGCTGCGCCAGCCAAGCGCCGCCGCAGATCGCCAGCACCAGGACAAGTTCCAGCACATAGCCGGCCCAGGGGCGTGCGACGAACCAGTCCTTCACCAGTGGGTCGTGGCTGAGCATGCGACCGGCGGTCCAGGCGATGGCGGCGGCGCCGAGGTAGACCACGACGGGGAAGCGCTCGATCAGTTTCAGGATCAGGGTCGAGCCGTAAACCACCAGCGGCACGCTGATCAGCAGGCCCAGCACCACCAGCGACATCTTGCCGTGCGAAGCGCCGGCAACCGCGAGCACATTGTCGAGGCCCATCAGCGCATCGGCGATCACGATCGTGCGCATCGCCGCCCAGAAGCCCGCCGCCGGCTTGATGGCATGCGCGTCGTCGTCCTGGCGCAGCAGCTTCCAGGCGATCGGCAGCAGCAGCAGGCCGCCGGCCAGCATCAGTCCCGGCAGGCGCAGCAGGGTCACCACCACGGCAGTCATCGCCACGCGCACCGCGATCGCGCCCAGCGTGCCCCAGAAGATCGCCTGCGTCTGCAGATGCCGGGGCAGGTTGCGTGCGGCCAGGGCGATGACGATGGCGTTGTCGCCGGCCAGCACCAGGTCGATCAGGATGATCGCGGCGAGGCCGGACCAGAACGTGGACGCGGGGAAATCCATGAGGGCTCCGGCGCACCGTGCGAGACAGCGTCGAACGCGGGCGCGCGCCCGTCCGCCGCTGCCCATGGTCTCGCTCGCGACCGCGCCGGTGGCGGGTTGCCGCGACGACCGGAGCTTGCGCTCGTGATGGCGGCCGCCGCGCGGGGGACCTCGCGCGAGGTCCCCATGAAGCTACTCCCCGTGGGAGGGATCGGCAGATTGTTGGGGCCGCGCCCGCCGCGGTCAAGCGGCGCCGTCGAATCGGAATGCATGCAGCGCCAGCGTGCCCAGCTCCCACGCCGCATGCAGGCGCCGGCCGTGTCCGCCGGCCGCGCCCCAGGCGACGAACAGCGGCAGCAGGTGCTCGGGGGTCGGGTGTGCCGACAGCGGCTGCGGTGCCTGTGTGCGCCAGGCTGTCGCCGCGGTGGCGTCGCCGGCGACCACATGACGCTCCATCCAGTCCGCGAAAGCGGATGCCCACCGTGCGATCGGCTGTTCGCCGGCCTGCCAGTCCAGCGCGCCGAGGTTGTGGACGAAGCCGCCGGAGCCGATCACCAGCACGCCCTCCTCGCGCAGCGGGCCCAGCGCGGCACCCAGGGCGTAATGCCAGCTGGCGTCGTGCGCCGGACTCACGCTGAGCGCGACCACGGGGATGTCGGCCGCGGGATACATCCGCCGCAGTGGCACCCAGACGCCGTGGTCTATCGGTGCCGCGGCATCCGTCGCGGCGTCGAAACGGGCGTCGCGCAGCAGCGCGGCGGCGCGGGCGGCCAGCGCAGGCGCGCCGGGCACCGGATAGCGCAGTGTGTAAAGCTCGCGCGGGAAGCCGCCGAAGTCGTGCAGCGTGGCCGGAGCGGCATTGCCGTTGAGCAGGGGTTGTGGCGCAGGCATGTGTGCCGAGGCGACCAGGATCGCGCGTGGCCGTGGCAATGCCGGGCCGAGCGCATCGAGGAAGCGTCCGGTCGGGCTGTCAGCCAGCGCCAGCGTCGGCGCGCCATGGGACAGGAACAGACTGGGCAGGGCAATGGCGTTGTCCATCGTCACAGCATGGCGGCAGTCGGGGCGCCGCACGAGCCCACAGCGCGCGACAGGCTGTTGCCAGCGGCGAAAGAGTCGCGCGGGAATTCCCGGCGGCGGATCCCGTCGATCTGGCAAAATCGCCTGCTGGCACCCGCCCGACGGCGCGCGTCATTCCGACTCCCATGGATTCCAAGCTCATGTCTCAGCACGATATCCGCTCTGCCCAGCGCCCCGCGCCCGACGCGCCGATGGTCGCCATCGCCGACTATGTCGCCGACACCGAAGTTGTGTCGCGGGAGGCCCATGACACCGCGCGCTACATGCTGATGGATTCGCTGGGTTGCGCGTTGCTGGCGCTGAAATTTCCCGAATGCGTCAAGCACCTCGGCCCGGTGGTGCCGGGGGCCACGATGCCAGGCGGAGCGCGCGTGCCTGGCACCAGTCACGAACTCGATCCGGTGCAGGCGGCATTCGCCATCGGGACCCAGATCCGCTGGCTGGACTTCAACGACACCTGGCTGGCCGCGGAGTGGGGCCACCCCTCCGACAATCTCGGCACCATTCTGGCTCTTGCCGATTACCTCAGCCGCAAGGCCGAACGCGAAGGCGGAACGCCGCTGACCTTGCGCGACGTGCTGGGCTGGGCGATCAAGGCGCACGAGATCCAGGGCGGCTACGCGCTGATGAACAGCTTCAACCGTGTCGGTCTCGATCACGTGATCCTGGTACGCCTGGCCTCGACCGCGGTGGCGACCCGCATGCTCGGTGGCGACAAGGACGCCATCGTCACCGCGGTTTCGCACAGCTGGATCGACAACGGCGCGCTGCGCACCTACCGGCATGCGCCCAACACCGGGCCGCGCAAGAGCTGGGCGGCGGGCGACGCCTGTCGCCGGGCGGTGATCCATGCCCTCAATGCCGTGGACAAGGGCGTGGTCGGCTACCCCTCGGCGCTCAGCGCCAAGACCTGGGGCTTCTACGATGTGGCCTTCAAGGGCAAGCCCTTCGAGTTCGAGAGACCGTTCGGCAGTTACGTGATGGAGAACGTGCTGTTCAAGATCAGCTACCCGGCCGAGTTCCACGCCCAGACCGCGGTCGAGTGCGCGATGCAGCTGCATGCGCAGACGGCCGGCCGCATCGACCAGATCGAGCGCATCGAGATCGAGACCCAGGAAGCCGGCGCTCGCATCATCGACAAGACCGGCCCGCTGGCCAACTACGCGGATCGCGACCATTGCATCCAGTACATGGTGGCGGTACCACTGCTCTTCGGTCGTCTGACTGCCGATGACTACGGCGATGCCGTGGCCGCCGATCCGCGCATCGACGCGCTGCGCGCGAAGATGACGGTCCGCGAGAATCCGCAGTTCACGCGCGATTATTTCGATCCCGACAAGCGCTATATCGGCAATGCCGTGCAGGTATTTTTCACGGATGGCAGCCAGACCGCCAAGATCTCGATCGACTATCCGATCGGCCACCGCCGGCGCCGCGACGAGGGCATTCCGGTCCTGATCCGCAAGTTCGAAGAGGCGCTGCGCGGACACCTGCCGGCCCACCGGGTGCGGCAGATACTGGCCGTCTGCGGCAGCGCCGCACGTTTCGAATCCACTCCAGTCCACCGGTTCATGGACCTGTTTGTCGTGTGAGTCCCCTGAGTCGAATGTGAACGCCGTTCGGTCAATCACGCCTAAATGTTTGTTTTTTGCTAAGCTGCCCCCCGCCCGCCTGACGGGAACCAAGAGCTGGGACAAGCTCCGTTCGACACATTGACCATGTTGCGCGTGGCGCCCTGGCAGGGTGGTTCGGGCGCGGAATTCAAACCGAGGAGATAACGATGAAACACAAGAGCCTTTACGCTCTGATTGCCCTGGCGATTGCCGGTGGTGCTGCAACCGGTACGGCGCAGGCCGTTGACTATGGCAACTGGTATCTGGCGCCGCGCATCGGCGTGGTGATTCCGGATTCGCATCGCCAGACCCAGAACTCGCTGCTGGGCGGCTTTGGCGTCGGTTTCTGGGTCAACCCCAACTTCGCCGCCGACATCCAGTACACGATCACCAACGCCGACTACAAGAACAGCTCGCCGTTCGCCACCCGGCAGTGGGAAACGCAGGGTCTCGACGTGGCGGGTCGTTATTTCTTCGGCACCCCCGACACCAGCTGGCGTCCGTTCGTGATGGGTTCGCTCGGTGCCGTCTCGCACCGTGCATTCATGTCACAGAATGGCTGGGGTCCGGCAGTTGCTGTCGGCGTCGGTGTGCAGCACGCACTCAGCGACAACATCGCCCTGCGTGGCGAGGTCGACTACCGCCGCAATCGCGACACGGTGTCGATCCCCGGCCGCGCCAGCTACGGCGACGTGCTGGCGACCATCGGCCTGGTGATCTCCATGAACCATCCGGCTCCGCCGCCGCCGGCACCGGCACCCGAGGCCGCGCCGCCGCCGCCCCCGCCGCCGCCGCCGCCCGCAGCCGA
>JAJYDI010000151.1 GCA_021777635.1 Pseudomonadota bacterium | reverse complement strand
CAGGGTCCGCCGCGCCCTGCACGACCCCGAGCGCAAAGACTCCATCGTGGGTGTCTGCCTGTTGGACATTGGCAGTGACAGCGCTTTGCCGGGCAGTAGCCTGATCTCCGCCAAAGCCCATGCCACCCAGCTGGCACAGCGCATTGCATCGCGGTTCGGCGAGGCGATCGACATGGCGCTGCTGCCCGGCCCGTCACTGGGGATCCTCGTCGCTCCCGGCCTGGACCACGCCTCCACGCGGGACTGGCTCGATGCGGTGGCCGATGCCGCGGCGGTGGACCCGGAGGCTGCCGATGCCGGTCCGCCGATGCGCCTGGGGGTCGCGTTCTGGCCGGAAGGCGGCGACACGCCGCAGTCACTGCTGGAGTCGGCGCAGATCGCGCTGCGTGCGACCACGATCGCTGAGGGCGCTGTCAGCTACTACAGCAAGCAGCTGGGAGACGTGGCGCGCGAGCTCCGGGAGATCGAGCGGGCGATGCCGGCCGCGCTCGCCGATGGTGCGATGGAGCTGCACTATCAACCGATCGTCGACCTGGCGACGTCACAGGTCGCTGGCTTCGAGGCGCTGCTGCGTTGGAACGATGCGCTGCGCGGTCCCATCGCGCCGTCGAAGTTCATCCCCATCGCCGAGCGCTGCGGACTTATCTCCGCGATCGGCAAGAAGGTGCTGCGCGATGCATGTACACAGGCCTCGCGCTGGGCCGGCGCGGCGAGCGCCGGCCTGTTCATCACCGTGAATGTCTCGCCGCTCCAGCTGACCGACCGGGACTTCGTCAGGAGCGTGCAGGATACCTGCGGCCATGCCATGGCCGGCGCCCAGTCGATCAAGATTGCCTTCGAAGTCACCGAGAACGACCTGATCGCCGACATCGCCCATGGCGCCCGGGTTCTGCAGGAGCTGAAAGAGGCCGGATTCGACATCCTCATCGACGACTTCGGCAGCGGCTACTCCTCGCTCAGCTACCTGCATCGCCTGCCCATCGATGCGCTGAAGATCGACAAGGCGATCACCCGCGACCTGTTCGTCAGCGACCGCGCGCGTGCGGTGTGCAGCGGGATCGTGGCGATTGCGAAGAACCTGCAGGTTCGCACCATCATTGAGGGCATCGAAACCGCGGAGCAGCTTGCACTGGCCAAGGCGCTCGGATGTGACCTGGCGCAAGGGTTCCTGTTCGGCAAGGCTTCCGATCCGGTATCGGCCTGGGCACGGGTGGGCAAGCCCCTGGCTTGAGCCAGTCGGCAGCGGAGGCGTGGCCTGTCTTGCCGAAAGATCGGCTGGCGTGTCGCACCACTTCCCGAGGCCGCGTGCATTGGCGCCGGCGCTGCGGCGGCTGGCGGAAGCCTCGGTGGCCGAATGATTTTGCGAGGAGGCTCCGGATATCGAAAGGCGATCCATGTCACCGGATTGCCTGGATCTCGCGGGCCTTTCGTGAAGCGGGCGCATCCGGCAGTGGCCGCATGCGCGTGCAAGCCCCCGTGGAGGGCGTCGTACGACCAGTCCGGCGCCGCTTAACCCGGTGCATGCAAGCGCTGCCGCCGCTTGTTCCTGCGCATCAGTGTCTCTATCGAGGTGGCCATGCCCTCGTCGCTGACCCGGCGATAATCGCGGTGATCGAGGAACAGGTCCATCAGCACGCCTGCATCCACACCGAGCGCCTCGCAATACGATATGTATTCGATGATGTCGATGCGGCGCTCGCCGCGCTCGCACTTGGAGACGTACGACTGGGTCGTACGAAGCCGCTGGGCCAGCTCCACCTGGGTAATCGCAACCGCCTCCCGAACCTGCTGCATGAGGCTCAGAAGCAGTTGGTAATCGTCCTTGTGGATGGTTCGCGTCATCGCGCCACTAACTGTGCAGAAGCGCACCGTAAATAGCGCGTCAAAATAGTCCAAAAGAGAATACCGTCCGCGCTATGGTCGTGAGTTCTTGCTGTGATAAGTGCGCTCTGATTCCTCCTGATGGTCGAGGCCCCGACCCGTGGGCCAGGCGTACCCAATGCCCATGGCAGATCATGCCGACGTGGCCGATGCGACCGCAGTGGTTCCGCTGTCCGTGGCGTGGCGGTCCGCGTCGGCCCGCGTAGCATGCGCGAGCGGACGCGGATACGGGTGAGGCGAACCCTTGATGTCGCTGGATGCGAAGGCCTGGGCGTAACGGCACGGTACGGCTACGCCGGGATTGGGTCTGCACGCAGACGCCGTTGTCGGCGGGTTGCACGCAGCGTTGCGCTAGAAGACAGGTGGTGATGATTCGCCGGCTGCGAGTCCGTCCGGATTTCGGACGGACGCCAACGGAAAAGCCCGCCTTTCAGGGGCGGGCTTTTCGCTTGTTTCTGGTCGGGGAGACAGGATTTGAACCTGCGACTTCTACGTCCCGAACGTAGCGCTCTACCAGGCTGAGCTACACCCCGTGGGAGCCGCGTATCTTAATGACGGCGGCGGGGCTTGGCAACAGGTCTTCGACAGGCGCGGAGGCTGCGGGGCCATCTGTTAATCTTGGCGGCTGTCGCCGCGCGGCGAATCCTTCCCCGTCCACAGAGGTTTCCATGGCGCTTACCCCGGCCCGCACCATGCCCGGCGTGCTCGAGCTGCTGCCGCTCGACCAGATCGCGTTCCAGCGCATGCTCGACACCATCCGTCGCAACTACGAGCGCTTCGGTTTCCTGCCGGTGGAGACCCCGGCGATCGAATTCGCCGACGTGCTGCTGACCAAGACCGGCGGCGAGACCGAGCGGCAGGTGTATTTCGTGCAGTCGACCGGCGCGCTGGATAGCACCGGTGAGGAAGCTGTGCGGAGAATGGCGGCTTTGGCTGCTGGTTCCAAAGCTGATGAGTCGATGGAATCGCTCATCCAGAAGATGCATAAACTCGCATTTCCGACCCCGGATCTGGCGCTGCGCTTCGACCTCACCGTACCGCTGGCGCGCTACGTGGCCGAGCACGAGCGCGACCTCAGCTTCCCGTTTCGCCGCTACCAGATGCAGCGCGTGTACCGCGGCGAGCGCGCGCAGCGCGGCCGGTTCCGTGAGTTCTACCAGTGCGACATCGACGTGATCGGCAAGGAC
>JAJYDI010000150.1 GCA_021777635.1 Pseudomonadota bacterium | reverse complement strand
GGGAATATGATCTCGATGAGCGGCGCGGAGTCGAACTGGCACGCAGCATGGGCTGGCTGATGGCCGCAGAACTGCTCGCCTGCGGGGTGGATCTGTCGTTCGCGCCGTGCGTCGACGTCGATTACGGTGTCAGCTTCATCACCGACCGGGCGTTTCACAGCCGACCGCGGGTCGTCAGTCAGCTCGCGCTCGCCTACGCGCAGGGCATGCGCGAGGCGGGCATGGCCGCCACTGCCAAGCACTTCCCCGGGCACGGCGCGGTCACGGCCGACTCGCACGCCACACTGCCGGTCGATCGGCGGGAATTGACCGATCTCGACGGGGATCTCATGCCGTATCGGCGTCTGATCGCCAACGGCCTGCCGGCGGTGATGGTGGGCCATCTGCTGTTCCCGGCGGTGGATGCCGAGCCGGCGGGCTTCTCGCGGCGCTGGGTCACCGAGGTGTTGCGCGGGGAGCTCGGCTTCCAGGGCGCGGTGCTCACCGACGATTTGTCGATGGGCGGGGCAGCGGGATACGGCGACATCGTCACCCGCGCCGAGCGCGCGCTCGGCGCCGGCTGCGACATGCTGGTGGTGTGCAACGATCGCACGGCTGCCGCGACCGTGATCGATCGCCTCGCGGTGACGCCTGCGCCAGCCTCCGGGGTGCGGTTGGCGCGGCTGCATGGCCGCGAGCAGTTCACTGCGCAGACGCTGCGGGCATCGGCTCGCTGGCAGGACGCACAGAGGCAACTCGCCGCCTGCGCCGCGGTGCCGAGACTCGATCTGGACGCGGACGCGACGTAATGCGGCGGGCGTGCGCAACCGCGCCAAAATCCGGGTGACAAGTCTCACCCGCTGAGCCTGACGCGCGGCACTTCCGTCGCGTGGTTTCCCGAGTGATGCTGACTGGCGCGCGCCGCATGGAATTTACCGGCGCGGGAGTCTGGCGTAGAATGTCAAGTTTACTGCGCCACGCGCTGAGTTCGGATCGATCGGCGGGTCAGGGGGCGATCAATGGCTGCAGAGGTCGGTCGGCGTGGATCCAAACGATAACAAGCCGCTGCTGGCTCAACTCAAGATCGACCGTTCCCAGCGTGAGGCGGTTCACGCGCCGCGCGGGCTGTGGGTGGCGCTCGCGGCCGGCGCGCTGCTCGTGGCGCTCGCCATTGCGGCCTACTGGCTGTTCGGCGCGCACCGGGTGGTCGCGGTGAGGACGGCCACTGCCGTGGCCCCGGCCGGCGCCTCGAGCGCCGTGCTGCAGGCGAGCGGTTACGTCACCGCCGAGCGGCAGGCAACGATTTCCGCCCAGGTTGCCGGCATGCTCACCAGCGTGGACATCCAGGAGGGCGAATACGTGCACCGCGGTCAGGTGCTCGCCCGACTCGATGACAGCGCCCAGCGGGCCGCGCTGATCCAGGCGCGCGCCCAGCTGCAGGCCGCGCAGGCGCAGCTCGCGCAGTACCGGGTGCAGTGGGTCGAGGCGCGGCGCGACCTGGCGCGCGACCAGGCCCTCATCGGTCGACACCTGGTCGCCCTGCAGGCGCTGCAGCAGGCCGAGACGCAGGCGGATTCACTGGCGGCGCAGGTGCTCACCCAGCAGCGCAACGTGCAGGTCGCACGGGCAGGAGTGGGTGCCGCCCAGGTGCAGGAGGACTACACCGTCGTGCGTGCGCCGTTCTCCGGGGTGGTGGTCGACAAGGCCGCTCATACCGGGGAGATGATCTCGCCATTTTTCGGCGGCGGCGGTTTCACGCAGACCGGGGTGGCCACGCTCGTTGACATGAACTCCCTCGAGGTCGATGTCGACGTCAACGAGGCCTACATCGACCGGGTGCATCCCGGCCAGCCGGCAGAAGCGGTGCTGGACGCGTACCCGGACTGGCGCATTCCGGCGCACGTCATCGCGATCGTGCCGACGGCCGACAAGAGCAAGGCGACCGTCAGGGTGCGCGTGGCGATCGAGAGCAAGAACCGGCGGATCCTCCCGCAGATGGGCGTGCGCGTTTCGTTCCTGGAGCACGCGGGCGTCGGCGCACAGGTGCCGGCCGGCATGGTGTGGGTACCGGCCTCCAGTGTCGTCGAGCGCGGTGGCCACACTGTGGTATTTAGCGTCAAGGGTGGGCGAGCCAGCGCAAAGAGCGTGACGCTGGGTCCGACGCGCGCGGATCTGCGCGCGGTCGGCGGAATCGCCGCGGGCAGCGTGGTGGTTCAGGCGCCGCCGGGACAACTGCGCGACGGCAATCGGGTGAGCATCGAGCAGGAGTAGGACAATGGGCGCATTGGTCGAGATCCGTTCGTTGAGCAAGGTGTACCTGCGCGGCCGGCAGCGCATCGAGGTGCTGCATCACATCGATCTCGACGTGGCGCAGGGAGAGTTCGTCGCGCTGATGGGACCGTCCGGTTCGGGCAAGACGACGCTGCTGAACCTCATTGGGGGGCTCGACACGCCGACCGAGGGGTCGCTTACCGTGGCCGGGGAGCGCATCGATCAGCTGGGACAAGGGGCGCTTGCGCGCTGGCGGGCCGCGCACGTCGGGTTCGTGTTCCAGTTCTACAACCTGTTGCCGATGCTTTCGGCGCAGCGCAACGTCGAGCTGCCGCTGCTCCTGACCAAGCTCGCCGCCCAGGATCGCCGGCGCAACGCCGGCGTGGCGTTGCAGCTGGTCGGACTCGCCGACCGCGCCACACACAAGCCCGGTGAGCTCTCCGGCGGGCAGCAGCAGCGGGTGGCGATCGCACGGGCCATCGTGTCCGATCCGACGCTCCTGGTCTGCGATGAGCCGACGGGCGACCTGGATCGTCAGTCGGCCGAAGAGGTCCTGGCGCTGCTGCAGCAGCTCAATCGCGATCACGGCAAGACCGTCATCATGGTCACGCACGATCCGAAGGCCGCCGAGTACGCCGGGCGGATCCTCCATCTCGACAAAGGCACCCTGGTGGGGGGCGAGCAGGCCGCCGCATGAAATACCTGCACCTGATCTGGGCCGCGCTGCTGCGGCGCAAGGTGCGTACGGTGCTGACGCTGCTGTCGGTAATCGCGGCATTTTTGCTGTTTGGCCTACTTGATTCGGTGAACGCGGCGTTCAGCCAGGCCG
>JAJYDI010000032.1 GCA_021777635.1 Pseudomonadota bacterium | reverse complement strand
CGAGCGCCTGCCCGACAGTGCCGAGGCAATCGAGGATCTGCTCGCCGCCGGCGCGACGCCGGCCGGCGCCGGTCGCCTGGCCTGCGCGCTGGCCCATCTGGACGGCGCGCCGCAGGGTGCCGCGCTCGCGCCGGCCCTGCTGGAACGCGGCGCCGACCCCTTCGGCGCCGATCCGGGCGGCCACACGCCGCTGCAACTGGCGGCCGCCACGGGCCAGCTGCGGACACTGCAGGCCCTGCTGGCCTGCGGCTGCGATCCGAATGCGCGTGATCCCGCCGGCCGCACGCCACTGCACGCCGCGCTGGGACGACCCGCCAGCGCCGCATTGCCGCTGGTGTGCGCGCTGATCGCCGCTGGCGCCGACCCCGAATCCGCCGCCGGCAACGGCGAAACCCCGTTGGGGCTGGCGCTGGCGCTGGGCGATCCGGCCCTGACGCGCTGGCTGCGCTGGAACGGCTGGGCACTGCCACGACGACCGCTGCGAGCCGCGGATCTGCCGGCGGCCGCGGCCTGCGGCGATCTCGATACCGTGCAGCGCCTGCTGGAACTCGGCTTTGCCGTGGACAGCCGTGATGCGCAGGGCGCGAGCGCGCTGCTGCGCGCCTGCGGTGCCGGCCAGCGTGCGATCGCCGAACACCTGCTGGCGGCCGGTGCCGACCCCGCCCTGGCAGCGCACGGCGGCGCCAGCTGCCTGGCCGCTGCGGTCAGCGCGCGCCGCGAGACACTGGTGGAACTGCTGCTGGCGCGCGGCGCTGCCGTCGACCAACGCCTGCCCGGCGCGGCAACCGCGCTGATGCTGGCCGCGGCCCTGGGATTTCCGGAAATGGTCGAACGCCTGCTGGCCGCCGGCGCCGATGCGCAGGCCCGCGATGCCCAGGGCCAGACCGCGCTGCACGCCGCCGCGCGCTTTGCCTTCGGCACCCGCGACAGCCTGCGCGCGCGCCGGGTCCTCGACGCCCTGCTCAAGCGCGGCGCCGATGCCGACGCCGGCGAAAGCGGCGGACTGACGCCGCTGCTGCTGCTGGTCGGCGCGCACATGCGCCCGGGCGCCCAATGCGATGCAACCCACCTCGGCGCCCTGTTGCCCCTGCTGCTGGATGCGGGTGCTGCCGCGGCGGCCGCCGATCGCCGCGGCGTCAGCGCGCTGCACGCCTGCGCAATGCACGCGCTGCTGGGTCCGGCGCGCACGCTGCTGCTGCGCGGCGCTCCGCGTGACGTGCTCGATGGCTTCGGCCGCAGCCCGGCCGACGTTGCCCACCTGCTCGGTTACAGCGACCTCGCGCTGGAACTGTCCACGCGGGTGCTGCCGACGGTCAACCAGACCTTGCGCCGTCCGGCGACACCTCCGGAGTGACCGCCGCCTCGGTCTCGCTCTCGCCGGCGTCCGCCGCGAACAGCGACTCCAGCTCCTGCAGCGCCTCGCGCGCATTCTGGATCAGCGCCGCCTCGTCGTCGTAGACCAGGTACTGCGCGCGCAGCATCGCCTCGTCGTGCTCGCGGAAGCGCGCGATGTGGGCGTCGACGGTGGCGGCGTCCAGGCCCAGGGCGCGCAGCACGTCGCGGGTCATCTCGAGGCTGGAATGGAAGGTCTCGCGCACCACCATCGGCACGTTGAGATCCATCAGCCGGTAGGCGTGCTGGCGGTTGCGCGCGCGGGCGACGATGCGCAGATGCGGAAACAGCCGGCGCACGATGCGCGCGGTGCGGATGTTGGTCTCGGGGTCGTCGGTGGCGAGCACGAAGATCTCGGCGCGGTCGGCCTGCGCCGCGCGCAGCAGCTCGGGGCGTGAGGGGTCGCCGAAAAAAATCTGCGTGCCGAAGCGGCGCGAGGATTCCACCTGCTCGATCGAGTGCTCCAGCGCCACGAACGGAATGCGGTGCGCGCGCAGCACGCGTGCCACGATCTGGCCGACGCGGCCGAAACCGGCGATGATCACCCGCGGCGCGTCGGTTTCGATGGTGTCGAACGGACGCGCCGGCGCGCGATCCAGCCGTCGCGCCAGCCATCCCGCCGCGCCCACCAGCAGCGGCGTCAGCGCCATCGACAGCGTGATGACCAGCACCAGCAGCGACTGCTGCGAGCGGTCGAGCAGATGACGGTCGCCGGCGATCTTGAACACCACGAAGGCGAACTCGCCGCCACCGGCCAGCAGCGCGGTCAGGCGCAGCGCGGCGATCGCGTCGATGCGTCCGACCAGGCGCGCCAGCGGCCACAGCAAGGCGCTCTTCACCGCCAGCAGCAGCGCGACGAGGCCGACCACGACCAGCGGCTCGCGCAACAGCAGCCCGAGGTTGGCCGACATGCCGACGCTGATGAAGAACAGCCCCAGCAGCAGGCCCTTGAACGGCTCGATCTGCGCCTCGAGCTCGTGGCGGTATTCGGAATCGGCCAGCAGCACACCGGCCAGGAACGCGCCCAGCGCCATCGAGATGCCGGCCAGCTCCATCAGCCACGCCGTGCCGATCACCACCAGCAGCGCGGTCGCGGTGAACACCTCGGCGACGCGGGTGGCGGCGACGGCGCGAAACAGCGGCCGCAGCAGCAGGCGGCCGCCGACGATCACCGCGACGATCACCGCGACCGTGCGCGTCAGCGCCGGCAGGTTCGGCAGCGCGGTATGGCTGGCCGCGGCGCCGGCCAGCAGCGGCACCGCGGCGATCAGCGGGATCGCGGCCAGGTCCTGGAACAGCAGGACGGCGAAGCCGAGGCGGCCGTGCGCGCTGCCGAGCTCCTTGCGCTCGGCCAGCACCTGCAGGCCGAACGCGGTCGATGACAGCGCCAGACCCAGTCCGACCACGACCGCCGCGGCGGTGCCGAGGCCGAACCCAAACCGCGCCAGCGCACCGATCGCCAGGGCCGCCGTCGTCACCTGCGCCCATCCGACGCCGAACACGGCGCGGCGCATCACCCACAGCCGCTGCGGCGACAGTTCCAGTCCGATCACGAACAGCAACAGCACCACGCCCAGCTCGGACAGCTGTGCCACGCGCGCGTCGTTGGGCACCAGACCCAGCAGCGAGGGTCCGATCAGAACCCCGCCGGCGAGATAGCCGAGCACTGCGCCGAGCTGGAAGCGGCGCGCCAGCGGCACCATCAGCACCGTGGCCAACAGGAACACCACCGCCGACTGCAGGAACAGGTGTTGGTTCACGCGCCGTCCTCGCGGCCGCAGGATGACCGCGCTGCCACTTTACCGCGCGCGCGGTCGCCCCCTGCCCCGCTGCACTGCTGCTCTGGCGCGCCGAGCGCGCTGTGCGCAGGCTTTCGTCGAAACGCCCCCATACTCGTTTGCGCCGAGCAGGCTTAGGCGCGCCGCCTGGTTCCGCTCGGCTGCCGCCGAGCGGGTCCCTTTCTTGACTCAGGGCATCCTACCCTCGCGAGGGGTGAACGGGCGCCAGCCCGTGAACGCCCGGCCATGGAAGGCCGGGCCGGAGATATCGGCCGAGGGATGGATGGTTGCAACACCCCGCTCTAGATCTTCCGCGCCCGTGGGCGACGCCGAGCAGCGCAGACGGGTGCGAGAGCAAGGCGCGCATGTTCGAGCCCAGGGGTGAGACGCCACGCTTGCGATCTGCCGGGGGCAGATCGCGGGGCGGCGAACGCCCGACCAAGGAGGGTCGGGCCGGGGACGCCGCTGCAGGGATGCCTCATTCCATGAGTTGTCGAAGCGCACATGGCTTTGGTTACTTTCCCGCAAGGAAAGTAACCCGTTCGGCGGCAGCCGAGCGGAACCAGACGGTGTGCCGCAGCCGCACCCGCAATCAGACCCTTCGCTGGGCTCAGGGTGACAACAGAAGACAGGTGCCGCAGGCGAGCGGAGGCTTCGCTATGAAGATGACTACCGCAGCCGAGCGGAACCGGGCGGGGTACCGCTGGCGCAGCCGAAGCCAGATGCTTCGCGTTGCTGAGGACGACCAACGCGACCAAAGGGAGTCCCTCTTCGGGACGGCCGAAGGAAGTCCAGAGGAGAAGTCCCCAATGGACGACAAAGCGGAAGGCACGCTCAGTGCGATTCGCGCAGCCAGCGCGCGGCATCCAGCGCGTAGTAGGTCAGGATGGCGTCGGCACCGGCGCGCTTGATGCAGGTCAGCGCCTCCAGCGCGCAGGCGCGCTCGTCGATCCAGCCGTTCTGGCCCGCGGCCTTGAGCATCGCGTATTCGCCGCTGACCTGGTACACGAAAGTCGGCGCGCCGAAGCGCTCCTTGACCCGCCGCACGACGTCGAGATACGGCAGGCCGGGCTTGACCATCACCGCGTCGGCGCCCTCCTCGAGATCGAGCGCGACCTCGCGCAGCGCCTCGTCGCCATTGGCAACGTCCATCTGGTAGGTGTGCTTGCCGCCCTTGCCGAGGTTGCCGGCAGAGCCGACCGCGTCGCGGAACGGGCCATAGAATCCGGATGCGTACTTGGCCGAGTAGGCGAGGATGCGCGTGTGGATGTGCCCGGCGGCCTCGAGCGCATTGCGGATCGCGCCGATGCGCCCGTCCATCATGTCCGACGGCGCGACGAAATCGATGCCCGCCGCAGCCTGCGCCAGCGCCTGCTGGACCAGCGCCGCGATGGTGGGCTCGTTCATCACGTAACCCGACGCATCGATCAGGCCGTCCTGTCCGTGCGTGGTGTAGGGGTCGAGCGCGACGTCGCCGATCAGGCCCAGCTCGGGGTGACTCTGCTTGAGCGCACGGATGGCCCGCTGCATCAGGCCTTGCGGATTCCAGGCCTCGCGCGCGTCCTCGCTCTTGACCGCAGCGCCCGGCGCCGGGAACAGCGCCAGCGCGGGGATGCCGGCGGCGAGACAGTCCCCGGCAAGCCGCTGCAGGCGGTCGATCGTGAGGCGCGCCACACCCGGCATCGAGGGCACCGGCTCTGCGCGATCCTGGCCCTCGCAGACAAAGGCGACCATGATCAGGTCGGCCGGGGTCAGCTCCGTCTCGCGCATCAGCGCGCGCGAGAAGGCGTCGCGACGCATGCGGCGCAGGCGCGTGGCGGGATAGGCCATGGGAAACGCTCCACGCACTCGGGAGCGCCATTCTAGCGTCGGCTGCGGAGACCGCGCCGCGGCCCGCCACGCAGGCAGGCCGCGACGACCGATTCCGGCTGCCGACTCAGCCGTGCGCCGACTCGTTGTCGGTCGCGCGGTAGAACTGCACCAGATTGGCGTGCAGCTGTTCGAGCGAGGGCAGATGTTCGTACAGCATGTGCCCGCAGTCGTAGAACTTGAAGCTGATGTTGCTGCGCAGATTCGGCGGCAGGCCCATGTGGTCGGCGGTGTACTCGGTGGCGTAGAACGGCGTCGCCAGGTCGTAGTAGCCGTTTTCGATCTCGACCTTGAGGTGCGGGTTGGTACGCATGGCGGCGGCGAGATCCGGCGCCACGTTGGTGAAGCCCGGCCAGTTGAAGCCGCGACTGGTGTTGTGCTTCCAGTCCCAGTCCTTGCCGACGGTGCCGCTGACGATCTCGTAATGACGGTCCTCGCCGAACTTCAGCGTCTGGCGCACGTAGCGGTTGAACGCAGCGGTGTAGGGACCGGTGATGGCGTCGCTCTGCGGATCATTGAAGGCGTACTCGCCCAGCAGGTCGGCGGCGGCGCCGGAATAACGGCCATCGAGCCGGCCGGTGACCAGGCCGCGGTCGCGCTGCAGTTCGGCCATGAACTGGAACAGGTTGACGCGCAGGTCGGCCTTCTCGAGGTAACCGGGCTTGAGGCCGGTGTATCGCGCCAGCTTGGCGATGACATCGGCCTTCTGCGCCGGAGCCAGCAGGTCGCCCTGCATCAGCGCGCTGGCGTATTCGCCACCGGCGAAGGCGCGCACCTGGGCCAGATAGCCGGCGAGGTCCGCCGGGCACTGCACCACCTTGTGGTAGCAGGCGACCGCGGCGTAGCTGGGCAGGAAGGTGATGTAGGGCAGGTCGTTGCCCGGGTTGAAGCTGGCGGTCTCGAAGTTGAGGATCGACGACAGCAGCAGCACGCCGTTGAGGTCGATGCCGTCGTTCTCGAGGTCGTTGGCCAGCACCGCCGAACGCGTGGTGCCGTAGCTCTCGCCCAGCAGGTACTTGGGCGAGTTCCAGCGGTCGTTGCGGCTGAGGTAGTCGTAGATGAACTGCGCGAAGGCCTTGCCGTCGGCGTCCACGCCGTAGAAGTCCTTGGGCGTGCCGACGCCGCCGTGGGCCTTGTCGAGGATGCGACTGAAACCGGTGCCCATGGCGTCGATGAACACCAGATCGCTGGCGTCGAGCAGCGAATACTGGTTGTTGACCACCTGGTACGGCGCGGGCACGGTATGGTGGGCGTCGCCGCTGATCACGCGCACCGGGCCGAACGCGCCCATGTGCAGCCACACCGACGACGATCCCGGGCCGCCGTTGTAGAGGAAGGTGATCGGTCGGCGCGACGGATCCGACACGCCGTCCTTGACGTAGGCGACGTAGAACATGCTGCCGGTGGGCTTGCCGGCCTTGTCCTTGAGCACGAGGGTGCCGGTGGTGGCGGTGTAGCCGATGCGCTGGCCGTTGACGGTGACGCTGCCGCGGGTGACGGACTTTTCGTCCTTGGGCGGCGTCACCGCCGCAGCCTTGGCTTCGTCAGTCTTGGGCGCCGGCGCATCGGCGGCGAACGTCACCGCGCCGAAGGTCAGTGTGGCGGTGGCACAGAGCAGGACGAGGATTCGCTTCATGGGCTGGCTCACGGAAGGTTGGGGCGCCGCAGCACAGGGCGCGGGTGCGATGCATCGGGTTCTCTGACCAGCGCGACGGCGACGGGTTCCCGGGACTGATGGCACTGGCCGGCGGCGGCGCAGGCGCGGTCATGTTGCGCGCCTGCCGGGGGCGATGGAGACTCGCGCACACTGATGCGATCTGCCCGCGCACCGTGGGCAGCGCCGTTACCGACCCCGATCATGCACCCGTCCGCTCCCGCCGCGACCCCGACCCTGCAACACGCCGGCCTGCTGCTGCGCAACGGCCAGTTCGCGCAGGCGCGCAGCGTGCTCGAAGAACTGGTCCGGCGCCAGCCGGCGCTGCTGCAGGCGCACTGGATGCTGGGCGGCGCCTGTCTGGAGGGCGGCGACCCGGCTGCCGCGGAGCACGCCTTCCGTGCCGTGCTGGCGCTGGATCCGCGCTGGGTACCGGCGCGGGTGGCGCTGGGCGAGCTGCTGGCGCGCAGCGGTCGCAGCGATGAGGCCGAGCGCGAACTGCGCCGGGCGCATGCCGATGATCCGCGTTTCCCGCGCGCGGCACTGAGCCTGGCGCAACTGCTGCTTGCCGGCGAACGCGCGGCCGAGGCGCTGTCGATCACCGTGTCCGCGCTGACCGGCGGCGCCGGCGATGCCGAACTGCTCGGCGCCCACGGTTATGCCCTGCAGAAGCTCGAGCGCCACGACGAGGCGATCGCGGCCCTGCAGCGCGCCGCGCAACTCGCGCCGCAGAGCGCACGCGCCGAACACGACCTGGCGCTGGCCCTGCACCAGGCCCGACGCAACGAAGCCGCGATGACAGCGGCACAGCGCGCACTGGCCAAGGGCAGCGACCTGCCCGAGACCTGGGGCCTGCTGGGCCGTGCGCTGGCGGCACTGGGCCGTTATGACGAGGCGGAAGCCGCGTTTCGGGAAGCGGTCGCGCGCCGCGGCGACTTTGCCGAAGCGCAGCAGGATCTCGCACAGCTGCTCTGGCTTCGCCATGGCGATCTCGCGGTCGCTACCACCGCACTGGACGCGACGCTCGCGACCGATCCCGCGCAACCGAGACTGCTGGCCATCAAGGCCGCCCTGCATGTCGGCACCGGAGACGTGCCGGGCGGCCACGCCTTGTTCGCGCGCGCCGCGGCGTTGCCCGGTGCCGGTGCCGACGAACTGCTCGGCGCGGCCATGACCGCGCTGCCTGCCGACCGCCCGGCCGCGCTGGCTTACGCGCGCCGAGCCGAGGCCCTGGCGCCGGCCGCAGCCTCGGTGCATGCGTCACTCTGCGACATCCTCGTTGCCTGCGGCGAGCTCGATGACGCCGAGCCACGCATCAAGGCGCTGCAGTTGCACTATCCGCACGACCAGCACCTGCGCGCCCTGCAGGCCACGATCTGGCGCCTGCGCGGCGATCCGCGCTATGGCGCGCTCTATGACTACGCGCGCATGGTGCGCGGCTATGTCCTCGATGCACCGCCGGGCTGGGCGGATCGCGCGAGCTATCTGCGCGATCTCGCCGTGGCGCTGCGGCGACGCCATACCACCTACGGCCATCCACCGGACCAGTCGCTGCGTGGCGGCAGCCAGACGCTGGAGAACCTGGCCCATGCCGATGACCCGGTGATCCGCGCGTTTTTCCATGCCATCGATCGTCCGATCCGAGAGCACATGGCCTGGCTGGGCGCCGGTGACGATCCGCTGCGCGCGCGCAACAGCGGCGCTTATCGGCTCAGCGGCAGCTGGTCGGTGCAGCTGCGTCCCCGCGGTTTCCACGTCGATCACTTCCACACCGACGGCTGGCTCTCGTCGGCGTGCTACATCGAACTGCCGGATGCCGTGCAGGGTGACGACCACGCCGGCTGGATCAAGTTCGGGCAGCCCGGCCTGGCGCTGGAACCGCCGTTGCCGGCCGAGCATTTCGTCAAGCCCGAGCCGGGCCTGCTGGTGCTGTTCCCGTCGTACATGTGGCACGGCACCGTGCCCTTTTCGGGCACGCAGACGCGGCTGACGATCGCCTTCGATGTCGTTCCGGCCTGAATCCCCGCCATCGCGGGTGAGTCGCCGTTGACGCGGCCCCGCACTGCGCGGGCGGAGGGCGCGGGCGGCACGCTGAAACCCGCGGCATCCTGCGGGCGCCACCCGCACCGGCTGCGCTGACGGTCGGCCACGCTACCGCTCCGGCACGCAAGATGCATGTCTTGTGACCGCACGCACGGCCGGCAAGCTGATTTCAGCCTAGGGTGTTGCCGTTAGTTTGGAGTTAAGGCATGCTCAGGCCCGTAGCATTAACGGCCAGATAGCAGATAGTCTCGATATATCACTCGACCTAGCGCATTCAACTCGTTGATTAAAAATCATGCCGCTCACTCTGATTGCCCTGCTCTGCCTGGTCTTGATGGTCGTTGCGCTGTCGATCAAGCGCATTCCCGAAGGCCAGGTGTATTCCCTGCATCGGCTCGGGCGGCCAGCGCGCCTGCTCACGCCAGGTACGCACATGGTCTTGCCGCTGCTGGAACGGGTGGCGCACAAGATCAGTCTCACCGGTCGCACGCTGCGACTGGACGAAACTCTGGCGCAGGGCGGCGCGGCGGCGCGTGCCGTGCGCGCCACGCTGTACTGGCAGGTGCTTGATCCGGCGCGCGCCGAGAACATGATCGAGGGCGCCGACGCGCTGCTGCAGGCACGCGCACGATCCGTCCTGCTTGGCATCGATCCGCAGGCCCCCGTCGGCGAGCGCAACGCGGTGCTGAAGCGGACATTGAACGCCGCCGTGGAGGCTCATGGATTGCTGGTGACCCGCATCGACACCGAGCTCGACTGACGACGCCGACTCTCAAGGCAAAACGGGGCCCGCCATGTGCGGGCCCCGTGCGTTCGGGCTGGATTTCACCGCGGTGCGCCGGGATACTGGGCGGCCCACCGCGGCCGGCTGCCGCAGGAGACAGGCATGCCGGCCCGCACGGCGCTCAAACAGCAGCTCACGACCGGACTCGACGCGTTGGCGCTGGCGCTGCCGGATGCGGCCGTCGAGCGCCTGCTCGACTACATCGCCCTGCTCGAGCATTGGAACGGCAAATTCAACCTGACCGCGGTGCGCGAACCGGCGGCGATGGTGACGCGCCATCTGCTCGATTCGCTGGTGGTGCGGCCCTGGATCGCCGGCATGACGCTGGCCGATCTCGGCAGCGGCGCCGGGCTGCCCGGGATTCCGCTGGCGATCGCCCTGCCGCAGCTCAAAGTGACGCTGGTGGACAGCAACGGCAAGAAGGCCGGCTTCCTGCGCGAGGCGGTGCGCGTGCTGGAGCTGCCGCAGGTCGAGGTGATCCAGGCGCGCGCCGAGGCCTGCACCGGCACCCATGACCGGATCACCGCCCGTGCCCTGGCCAGCCTCGCCGACATGCTGCGCTGGGGCGGGCACCTGCTGGCACGCGACGGCGCCTGGCTGGCGTTCAAGGGTCGCCGTCCGGATGATGAGCTGGCCGCGCTGCCGCCGGGCTTTCGTGTCGCTGCCGTGGAACGGCTGACGGTGCCGGGTTTGGACGCGGAACGGCATCTGGTGGTAATCAAGAGGGCTACGCGGCCCGCAAGGCACCACCCATGACGCGCATCATCGCCATCGCCAACCAGAAAGGCGGGGTCGGCAAGACCACCACCGCGGTCAACCTCGCCGCGGCGCTGGCCGAGGCGCGGCGCAAGGTGCTGCTGGTCGATCTCGACCCGCAGGGCAACGCCACCATGGCCTCGGGCATCGACAAGCGCGCGGCCAAACCCAACGGCTGCGAGGTGCTGCTCGAGGAGGCTCCGATCGAGCGCGCGATCCTGGCCACCGAGGCCGGCTACGACCTGCTGCCCGGCAACAGCGACCTGACCGCCGCCGAGCTCAAGCTGATGGACACGCTGGCGCGCGAGTTCCGCCTCAAGGAACAGCTGGCGGCGCTCGGCGACCGCTATCCGATCATCCTGATCGACTGCCCGCCGACCCTGCACCTGCTGACCATCAACGCGCTGACCGCCGCGCATGGCGTGCTGATCCCGGTGCAATGCGAGTACTTCGCGCTGGAAGGGCTGGCCAGCCTCAAGGAGACCATCGAGGCGGTGCGCCGGCGGCTCAATCCGCAGCTCGAGATCGAGGGCCTGCTGCGCACCATGTACGACGTGCGCAACAACCTCGCCAACGAGGTCTCGGCGCAGCTCACCCGCCACTTCGGGGACAAGCTCCTGCGCTCGGTGATTCCGCGCAACGTGCGGCTGGCCGAGGCGCCCAGCCACGGCAAGCCGATCAACCTCTACGACCGCGAATCGCGCGGCGCGATCGCCTACCTCGGACTCGCCGGCGAAATGATCCGCCGCGAGCGCACCGCCACCAGTGCCGCGGCGACCGCCGCCGGCCTCCACTGAGCATCCCCATGGCAGCGAAGAAACGCGGACTCGGACGTGGCCTCGATGCGCTGCTCGGCGGCAGCGGCGACGCCCCGGCGAACGAGGGCGACGGCGACCTGCGCACGCTGGCGGTCACCGCGATCCAGCCCGGCAAGTACCAGCCGCGGCAGCACTTCGACGTCGCCGCGCTGGACGAACTGGCGGCCTCGATCAAGGCCCAGGGCCTGATCCAGCCGCTGGTGGTGCGCGCGCTGGGCCGCGAGCGCTACGAGCTGATCGCCGGCGAGCGCCGCTGGCGCGCGGCGCAACGCGCCGGGCTCGCCGAGGTACCGGCACTGGTGCGCGAGGTGCCCGAGCAGTCGCTGCTGGCGATGGCATTGATCGAAAACATCCAGCGCGAGGATCTGACGCCGCTGGAGGAGGCCGGCGCGCTGGCGCGACTGCTGGAGGAGTTCGATCTCACTCACCAGCAGGTCGCCGCGGCGGTCGGCCGCTCGCGCGCGGCGGTGTCCAACCTGCTGCGCCTGCTGGAGCTGCCCAAGCCGATTCGCGATCTGCTCGACGAGCGCAAGCTCGACATGGGCCATGCGCGCGCGCTGGCCACCCTGCCCGAGATCGATGCCGTGGCGCTGGCGCGCGAGGCCGCGGCCGCCGGCTGGTCGGTGCGCGAACTCGAGGATGCGGTGCGTCGCCGCCAGTCCGCACCCGCGCGCAAACCGCACGGCGGCGGCGGACGCGATCCCAACATCGATGCCCTCGAGCGCGAGCTGTGTGAACGATTGGCCGCGCCGGTGGCACTCAGCCACGGCCGCAACGGCCGCGGCAAGCTGGTGATCCGCTACCACAGCCTCGACGAACTGGACGGCCTGCTCGAGCGGCTGCGGCGATCATGACCGCTGGCGACCGCGAATCGTCCGCCATGCCCGAGCTGTCCGTCGTCGTCCCGGTCTTCAACGAGCGCGACAATGTCGTTCCGCTGCTGACCGAGATCGCCGCCGTACTGCGCGACCGGCTCGATTTCGAGATCATCTTTGTCGACGATGCCAGCCGCGACGACACCCTGAGCGTGCTGCGCACCGCCCGCGCCGACTTCCCCGAACTGCGCGTGCTGCATCACGCACGCCAGAGCGGCCAGAGCACTGCGGTGTGGAGCGGCGTGCGCGCCGCCCGCGGACACTGGGTGGCGACGCTGGACGGGGACGGCCAGAACGATCCTGCCGACATCCCCAGATTGCTGGCGGCGCGCGATCGCGCCGCCCCGGCGGTGAAACTGTTCGCCGGCTGGCGCACCACGCGTCGCGACGGCTTCAGCAAACGCCTGTCGTCGAAGGTCGCCAACGGCGTCCGCGCGCGCATGCTCGGCGACGCCACACCGGATACCGGCTGCGGGCTGAAGCTGTTCGAGCGCGAGACGTTTCTTCTGCTGCCGTACTTCGACCACATGCACCGCTTTCTTCCGGCGCTGGTCCGGCGCGCCGGCTGCGGCTGCGAGAGCGTGCCGGTCAACCATCGCCCGCGCACGCGCGGGGTATCCAAGTACGGCCTGTGGGATCGGCTGTGGGTGGGCATCGCCGATCTGCGCGGCGTCGCCTGGCTGATCCGCCGCGCCCGCGTCAGCGGCGTCGAGGAACTGTAAGCACGCGGCAGGCGCTCTCAGCCCTCGTCGCGTCCGGGCGCCGCGCGGATCTGCGCCTCGACGCAGGCGATCGCGGTCATGTTGATCACGCGCCGCACCGTCGCCGACGGCGTGAGCACGTGCGCCGGCCTGCTGACCCCCATCAGGATCGGGCCGATCACCACGCCATCGGTCATCATGCGCACGAGATTGAAGGCGATGTTGGCCGACTCGAGATCCGGAAACACGAACATGTTGGCGCGCCCGCCGAGGCGGGAGTTCGGAAACAGGTGCTCGCGGATCGTCGCCTCCATCGCGACGTCGGCCTGCATCTCGCCCTCGACCTCGAGCTTGGGCACGCGCGCCAGGATCAGCTCCAGCGCACGCCGCATCTTGCGCGCCCCCTCGGTGTCGCGGCTGCCGAAATTGGACGATGACAGCAGCGCGATCTTGGGCTGGATGCCGAACAGCCTGAGCCGGATCGCCGCCTGCAGGGTGGCCTCGGCGATGTGCTCGGGCGTGGGGTTCTCCTTGACGTGGGTATCGAGGAAGAAGAACACGCCCTTGTCGTTGGCGACCGCGGTCATCGCCGCCGGGCAGTCCACGCCGGGATCGGTCTGCAGCACTTCCAGCAGATAGGCCAGCTTCTTGTGGTAGCGCCCGACCAGGCCGCAGATCAGCGCGTCGGCCTCGCCGCGCTCGACCATCAGCGCCGCGATCACCGCGGTACGCGAGCGCACGAAGGACTTGGCCAGCGAGGGCGTCACGCCGCGCCGCCGCATCAGCGCGTAGTACTGCTGCCAGTAATCGGGGAAGCGCGGATCGGAATGGATGTTGACCAGCTCGAAATCGCTGCCGGGGCGGATACGCAGGCCGATGCGCCTGATGCGCGCCGCGATCACGTCGGGGCGGCCGATCAGGATCGGCCGCGCCAGGCGCTCGTCAACCACCGTCTGCACCGCGCGCAGTACGGTTTCCTCCTCGCCTTCGGCATAGACCACGCGCCGGGGGTCGGCCTTGGCGCGGTCGAACACCGGCTTCATCACCAGACCGGTACGGAAGACGAAGTTCATCAGCCGCTCGCGGTAGGCGTCCATGTCGGTGATCGGACGGGTGGCGACGCCGGAGTCCATCGCCGCCTGCGCCACCGCCGGCGCCAGCTGCACCAGCAGACGCGGATCGAACGGCTGCGGGATCAGGTATTCGGGTCCGAAGCTGGGCGCCTTGCCGCCGTAGGCCCGCGCGGCGACATCGCTGGCCTCGCGCCGGGCCAGTTCGGCGATGGCGTGCACGCAGGCCACCTTCATCGCCTCGTTGATGGTGGTGGCACCCACGTCCAGCGCACCGCGGAAAATGTACGGGAAGCAGAGCGCGTTGTTGACCTGGTTGGGATAATCCGAACGCCCGGTGGCGACGATGCAGTCCGGACGCGCGGCGCGCGCCAGCTCCGGATCGATCTCGGGCGTCGGGTTGGCCAGTGCGAGGATCACCGGCTGCCCGGCCATGCTGGCGACCATCGCCGGCTTCAGCACGCCGCCGGCCGAGACGCCGAGGAATACGTCGGCGCCGACGACGATATCGGCCAGCGCGCGCGCGCTGGTGTCGCGCGCATAGCGGGCGCCGTCGGGGTCGAGCCCCGGCCGGCCGCGATAGAGCACCCCGTCCTTGTCGGCCACCCGAATGTGCTCGGGACGCACGCCAAGCCGCACCAGCATGTCGAGGCAGGCGATGCCGGCCGCGCCGGCGCCGGATGCCGCCACGCGCACGCTGGCGATGTCCTTGCCGACGATCTGCAGCGCATTGAGCACCGCCGCGCCGACGATGATCGAGGTCCCGTGCTGGTCATCGTGAAATACCGGAATACGCATGCGCTCACGCAGCTGGTGCTCGACGGCGAAGCACTCCGGCGCCTTGATGTCCTCGAGGTTGATGCCGCCGAAGGTCGGCTCCAGGCTGGCGATGATCTCGACCAGCTTGTCCGGATCGCGCTCGTCGATCTCGATGTCGAACACGTCGATACCGGCGAACTTCTGGAACAGCACGGCCTTGCCTTCCATCACCGGCTTGGCCGCCAGCGGCCCGATCGCACCCAGGCCCAGCACCGCGGTACCGTTGCTGATCACCGCCACCAGATTGCCGCGCGCGGTCAGC
>JAJYDI010000031.1 GCA_021777635.1 Pseudomonadota bacterium | reverse complement strand
TCGCCCAACGCTCCCAGCCGCAGCGATTGCGCCTCGAGCTGGCCGAGCTTGACCGCCAGTGCGTTGACATCGCGCTGGGCGTCACGCTGCACGCCGCCGAGCTGGTTCTGCTGCGCCTGCACCTGCACGCGCAGGGCGCGCACCTGGGCCAGCGCGCGCTGCGACGGGCTGGCAAGCAGCAGCGCCAGCGCTGCTCCGCTGCCGATCAGTACCAGCACGGCGGCGGCCAGTGCCGCGGCGCAGCGCAGGCGCGTGCGCGGGCAGCGCAGATCGAGGGTCTTCGGCGCCGAACGCGCAGTAGTGACGAGTATGATGTTCATGCCGCCCCAAGCCGTCAGGTTTCGCCCGTGCAGCCGTCGCGTCCGCGTTCCCGTTCGCTTCTGCGCACCGGCCTGCGGCCGGTGGCGGAGTGCGACCCGGTGACGACGCTCGCCCCGCGCGCGATGGCGCTGGACCAGCTCGACCGGCAACTGCGCCGGATGCTGCCGGGCGTCCTCGGCGAGCAGGTCCGGCTCGCCAGCGTGCAGCCCGATCGCATCGTTTTCCTGGCCACCTCCGCCGCCTGGGCTTCGCGGCTGCGCCTGCAGCAGGCGCAGATCCTCGAAGCCGCCCGCGCCCTCGGCGCGGTGGCCACAGCGATCACCGTGAAAGTGGCGCCTCTGCCACCCGTCCCCCGGGTCCCGGCAGAGCGCAAGCCGCTTTCGCCCGCCGCCGCCCGACACCTGCGCGCCGCGGCGAAATCCCTCTCGGATCCGGACACCCGGAACCTGTTCCTTGCCCTGGCGTCCCTCGCCGTGGATGTTCCCGGGGAGAAGTGAATCACTTCCCGCGGCGGTCGGAGCGGACCGCCGTCACTCTTTGCAAACAAGTGTCACATTGCCTGCGCCGGATGGGCGTAGGAGATCGGCGCGCTGGCGGGGTCGTCGAAATAGACCTCTTCCCAGGCACTGGCGTCGGCCATCAGCGTGCGCAGCAGCAGGTTGTTCAGCTCGTGGCCCGACTTGTGGCCGAAGAACGCGCCGATCAGGCTGTGCCCGAGCAGATAAAGGTCGCCGATGGCGTCGAGGATCTTGTGCTTGACGAACTCGTCCTCGTAGCGCAGGCCGTCCTCATTGAGCACGCGGTAGTCGTCGAGCACGATGGCGTTGTCCATCGAGCCGCCCAGCGCCAGATTGCGTTCGCGCAACATCTCGATGTCGCGCATGAAGCCGAAGGTGCGCGCGCGACTGACTTCCTTGACGAACGAGGTGGTCGAGAAGTCGATCTCGGCGGTCGAGGTGCGCGAATTGAAGATCGGATGGCGAAACTCGATCGAGAAGCCGACCTTGAAACCGTCGAACGGCTCGAACCGGCACCACTTGTCGCCATCCTCGACGCGCAATGATTTCTTGATGCGGATGAAGCGCTTGGGCGCGTTCTGCTCCTCGATGCCCGCCGACTGCAGCAGGAACACGAAGGGGCCGGCGCTGCCGTCCATGATCGGCACTTCGGGCGCCGACAGGTCGACATAGGCATTGTCGATGCCCAGCCCGGCCATGGCCGAAAGCAAATGCTCGACGGTGGAGACCCGTGCCTCGCCCTTGACCAGGGTGGTGGACAGGCGGGTATCACCCACGTTCTCGCAACGCGAAGGAATGTCCACCGGCACGGCCAGATCGGTGCGGCGAAACACGATGCCGGTGTTGGGCGCAGCCGGCCGCAGGGTCATATAGACCTTGTCGCCCGTATGCAGCCCGACGCCCGTCGCCCGGATGACGTTCTTGAGCGTGCGCTGCTTGATCATTTTTATGATGGACCCGGGGCAGCAACAAAAGTGGGCGGGAATGTAGCACAGGGTTTACGGTCCGAAAACAAACCGGCGCGTTCAGGAATATCACGAACTGTGCGCCGGCACGCGGGTGCGCACGGGTGAGCACGACGACGCGCCGCCTGCGGCCAGGGACGGAAACCCGGCCGCAGGCGGCACGATCCACGCGCATCCCGCGCGCGGAAGGTCCGTCAGCCCGTGCCTCAGTCGGCCTGGCGGCGCAGGAAGGCCGGGATATCGAGGTAGTCGATACCCGGGTCGGCAGTACCAGTCTTTGCCTCGGCAGACGGTTCGGCCTGCGAGCGCGGCACTGCGGATGCCCGCAGCGGCACGTTCATCACCTCGGCCCCGCCGGTACCGGTCCGCAGCATCACCGGTCGCGGGCGCGGCGCCGGAACGACTTCCTCGCGTCCCGCTTGGCGCGCCGGCTGACGCGCTGCGGCGCCGCGGTTGAGCCCGGTAGCGACCACGGTGACGCGCACGTCGTCCTGCAGGTCGGGATCGAGCGCAGTGCCGATCACCACGGTGGCGTCCTCGCTGGCGAAGTCGTGGACGAGACGGCCGATCTCGTCGAACTCGCGCATCGTCAGGTTGGGGCCGGCGGTGACGTTGACCAGGATGCCGCAAGCACCGGCCAGGCTGACGTCCTCCAGCAGTGGGTTGTTGATCGCCGCCTCGGCCGCGGCCTGGGCACGGTCGTCACCGCGAGCGGTGCCGCTACCCATCATCGCCATGCCCATCTCGCTCATCACCGTGCGCACGTCGGCAAAGTCGACATTGATCAGGCCCGGGCGGGTGATCAGGTCGGCAATACCCTGCACGGCGCCCACCAGTACCTCGTTTGCGGCCTTGAACGCCGACACCAAGGTAACCTCGCGGCCGAGTACGGTCAGCAGCTTCTCGTTGGGAACCGTGATCAGCGAGTCAACGTATTGGGCCAAGTCCTCGATGCCCTTGAGAGCCACCTGCATGCGTCGGCGACCCTCGAACGGGAACGGCTTTGTCACCACCGCCACGGTCAGGATGCCTCGCTCCTTGGCCAGTTGCGCCACCACCGGCGCCGCGCCGGTGCCGGTGCCGCCGCCCATGCCAGCGGTGATGAACACCATGTCGGCGCCGCTGAGCATTTCCTCAATGCGCTCGCGATCCTCAAGCGCGGCCTGGCGGCCGACCTCGGGGTTCGCACCGGCGCCGAGTCCCTTGGTGACGTTGGCGCCAAGTTGCAGGGTGACGCGGGCGCCGGAGTTCTTCAGTGCCTGGGCATCGGTGTTGGCGCAGATGAACTCGACGCCATCGATATTGGCGTTCAGCATGTGGCTGATGGCGTTATTGCCGCCACCGCCGACACCGATGACCTTGATCACCGCGTTAGGGGTGAGTCTCTCGATCAGTTCAAACATGATGCGTTCTCCGTCGGCATTGCTATCGTTGTCGTTCGGACCGCCCCGCACATCCGGCGCGTGACGGCAGTGCGGCGTGTCCGCCGCCCGCGGCGCTTCCTGCGCCGCCAACGGGGCCTGGCAGGGCCCCTCCCTCCACCCGGGGCGAGCCCCGGTCAGAAATTCTTCGAAAGCCAGCCGCGCATGCGGCCGAGCACGTTGCCGACGCTGCCCGCTACCGCGCCGCCGCCACGCGTCAGGTCGCCGCGCGCACCGTGCAGCAGCAGACCGACCGCGGTCGCGTGCACATGCCCGGACACGGTTTCGGACAGGCCGCCGACGTGCTGCGGCAGGCCCACGCGCACCATCTTGTGGAACACCTCCTCGGCCAGCTCCAGCGCGCCTTCCATCTGCGACGCACCACCGGTCAGCACGATGCCGGCCGCGACCATGTTCTCGAAACCCGAGCGGCGCAGTTCGTCCTGCACCATCTCGAAGATCTCCTCGTAGCGGGCCTGAACGCTCTGTGCCAGCGCCTGACGCGCTAGCCGCCGAGGCGGGCGGTCACCGACGCTGGGTACCTGCACCGTCTCGTCTGCGTGGGCCAGTTGCGCCAGCGCGCAGGCGTACTTGACCTTGATCTCCTCCGCGTGCGCAGTCGGCGTGTGCACGCCGTACGCGATGTCGTTGGTGACCTGGTCGCCGCCGACCGGGAGCGCGCGGGTGTAGCGGATCGCACCCTGGGCATAGATGGCGATGTCGGTGGTGCCGGCGCCCATGTCGACCAGGCACACGCCCAGCTCGCGCTCGTCGTCGGTCAGCACGGCGCGTGCGCTGGCGATTGCCGAGGGCACAAGCTCGTCCACCGACAGCCCGCAACGCTGGATGCACTTCTGCAGGTTCTGCACCGCGCTGGCGGCGCCGGTGACCAGGTGCACGCCGGCCTCAAGGCGCACGCCGCTCATGCCGACCGGATGACGAATGCCATCCTGGCCGTCGATTCGGTACTCCTGCGACTCCTTGTAGAGCAGCTTGCGGTCGGCCGGGATCGCCACCGCGCTTGCCGCTTCCAGTACCTGCTCGAGATCGGACGCGGTCACCTCGCGGTCGCGGATCGCGGCGGTGCCGTGCGAGTTGCGCGTCTCCAGATGGCTGCCGGAGATCGACGCGCAGACCGAGCGGATGTCACAGCCGGCCATCAATTCGGCCTCCTCGACCGCGCGCTGGATCGAATGCACGGTGGATTCGATGTCGACCACCGCGCCGCGTTTCATGCCACGCGAGACGTGCGAGCCGAACCCGATCACCTCGATCGGCTCGCCCGGCGCGTATTCGCCGACCACAGCCATCACCTTGGAGGTGCCGATATCGAGACCGACCACCAGCTGCTTGTCGTTTCTGCGATTCATCTCAGACCCTTGCTGCAGAAGGCGTGGCCGGGGGGGCGGCCGGTGCGGCGGCCGGTGCGGACGTCGCGGCGGGCGGCGGCCATTTCACGGCGAAGCCGTTGGTGTAACGAAGATCGGCGTACTCGAAACCTTGCGGGTGGGCAGACGCCAGCTGCGGCCAGACGGCCAGGAAGCGCGCCAGACGCCGCGCCGGTTGCTCATGGCCGACACTGATGCGGGCGCCTCCGGCGAGTGTCAGCGCGTAGCTGCCGCGGCCGGTCAGATCGACCGCTGCGACGTGCAGCCCGCGCGCCGCGCAGGCCGCGGCGGCGTCCCGGTAGAAGCCGATCACGTCGGCCAGCCGCGCATTCGGCCCGGCCAGCTGCGGCAGACTGCCGAGCGCGGCCGCATCGGGCACGCTGAACACAGTGCCGTCGGTTGCGATCAGCCGGCCTTCGGTCCAGCGCGCCCAAGGCGTGCGCTCGGCGATGCGGATGGTCACGGTGTCCGGCCAGCGCTTGCGCACCTGCGTGCTGGCGACCCACGGCAGCGCGGCAACCGCCCGCTGCACCTGATCGAGATCGATGGCGAAAAAGCCGCGCGTCAGCAGCGGTGCCACCACGGCGCGCACCTGCGCGGCACGCACATGCACGAAGGGCGCCTGCAGCGTCAGGTAGCGCACCGGCCAGCGCCCGGCGGCCAGCCAGCCTTCCAGCACGCCGACCACCGGCAGCGCCAGCAGCGCCAGTGCGGCGACCCAGCCGGCGAGGCGAATGGCACCGGAGCGGGTCATGTGCCCTCCATGCGGAACGAGGTCTCGAGAATGCGCCAGCACAGCGCCTCGAAATCAATGCCGATGGCCTGCGCAGCCTTGGGCACCAGCGAGTGGCTGGTCATGCCGGGGGTGGTGTTGACCTCGAGCAGATGCAGGCCGCCGGAATGATCGCGCATCAGATCCACACGGCCCCAGCCCGAGGCGGCGGCGCTGGCGAATGCCTTCAATGCCAGCGTCTGCACGGCCCGCTCGCCCGCGGCGTCGAGCCCCGGACACAGGTACTGCGTGTCTTCGGCCACGTACTTGGCGTGATAGTCGTAGAAGCCGCCTTTGGGAACGATACGGATGCTCGGCAACGCCGCATCGTCGAGGATACCGACGGTCAGCTCGTCACCCTCGATAAGCTGCTCGGCCAGCATCTCGCCGTCGTATCGCGCGGCAAGGTCCACCGCCGCCTCGAGATCGCCCGCGGCATAGACGCGCGTGATACCGACGCTGGAACCCTCATGCGAGGGCTTGACGATCGCGGGATAGCCGACGCGCGCGATCGCGGCGCTGACATCCTCGCCGCGCCCGAAGGCGGCGAAGCGCGGCGTCGAAAGGCCGTCGGCCAACCACACCTTCTTGGTCCGCACCTTATCCATGGTCAGTGCCGAGCCGAGTACGCCTGAGCCGGTACAGGGCACGCCCAGCGAATCGAGTGCGCCCTGCAGCACGCCGTCCTCACCGCCGCGGCCGTGCAGGATGTTGAAAACGCGGGCAAAATGGCCGGCGCGCAACGCATCGAGGAGCGCCGGAATGCCGTCGATGCCGTGCGCGTCGACACCGCGCGCCTGCAGCGCCGCCAGCACGTTGGCGCCCGAATCCAGCGACACCTGGCGCTCGGCCGAGCGTCCGCCCATCACCACGGCGACGCGGCCGAACTGGCGCGGATCATCGATCTGTCGGGTCATGGCCGCACCGTTTTCAGTTGTCCGGCGGCGGCAAGCTCGGCGGCCACGGCGCCGATGTCGCCAGCGCCCAGCAGCAGCAGCAGATCGCCGTCGCGCAGCAACGCTGGCAGCACGCCGGGCAGTTCGCGCGGATGCTCGACCAGCACCGGATCGACCTTGCCGCGCGCGCGCACCGCGCGTGCCAGCGAGCGGCCATCGGCGCCGGCGATCGGCGCCTCGCCGGCTGGATAGATCTCGGTCAGTACCAGCACGTCGGTCTCGGCCAGCACCCGGGCGAAGTCGTCGAGCTGGTCGCGTGTGCGCGTGTAACGGTGCGGCTGGAACGCCACCACCAAGCGGCGTCCGGGCCAGCCGCCGCGCGCGGCGGAAAACACCGCCGCCAGCTCACGCGGGTGATGTCCGTAGTCGTCCACCAGCAATGCATGACCGCGATCAAGCGCGATCTCGCCGCGCTGCTGGAAACGCCGGCCGACGCCCTGAAACCGTTCTAGCGCCTGAGCGATCGCCGGCGCCTCCACCCCCAGTTGCCAACCGGTCGCCGCCGCCGCCAAGGCATTGAGTACGTTGTGGCGGCCGGGCAGGTTGAGGGTGACCGCCAGCGCCTCGACGCGCCCGGGCAGGTGCAAGTCGAAGTGCATCTGGCCGCCCTGCTGGCGCACGCTGCTTGCGCGCACGTCGGCATCGACGGCGTCGATGCCGTAGCTGATCATGCTGCGCGGCGTGACGCGCGCCAGCGCGGCCACCTCGAGATCGTCCGCGCACAACACGGCGATGCCGTAGAACGGCAGCCGGTGCAAAAAATCTGCGAAGGCCTTTCTTACCCGTTCGAAGTCACCACCGTAGTTTTCCAGATGATCGGCGTCAATGTTGGTGATGATCGCGAGCACCGGCGACAGCAGCAGGAACGAGCCGTCGGACTCGTCGGCCTCGGCGACCAGGTACTCGCCGCTGCCGAGGCGCGCGTGGCTTCCGGCCGAGTTAAGCAGACCGCCGATGACGAAGGTCGGATCGTAGCCTGCCTCGGCCAGCACGCTGGCGACGAGGCTGGTGGTGGTGGTCTTGCCATGGGTGCCGGCGACGGCGATGCCGCGCCTGAAGCGCATCAGCTCGCCCAGCATCTCGGCGCGCGGCACCACCGGCACGCGCCGCGCGCGCGCGGCGAGAAGCTCGACATTGTCGGCGCGGATCGCGCTCGAAGTCACTACCGCGTCGGCGCCATCGACATGATGCGCGTCGTGTCCCTCAAACACCTCCACGCCTTGCGCAGCGAGCCGCGCGGTGACCGCGTTGCGGGCGCGGTCGGAACCGGACACCTCGTAGCCGAGCGTGTGCAGCACTTCGGCGATGCCGCCCATGCCAGCACCGCCGATGCCGATGAAATGCACGCGCCGGAACGCGTACATGAAGTCGTCCTGGGCGCGCAAGCGACGCGGCGTCATGCGGCCACCTCCAAGCAGGCGCGCGCGATCGCGGCGGCCGCATCGGGCCGCGCTTGGGTGCGCGCGGCTGTCGCCAGCGCCAGCAGTAGGGCGCGGTCTCCTAGAAGGCCGCCGAGCAGGTCGGCCAAACGCGCCGGATCAAGATCGCGCTCCTGCACGCACTGGGCAGCACTCGCCGCCACCAGCGCCTCAGCGTTGCGCGTCTGGTGATCGTCCACCGCATGCGGGAACGGCACGAGGATTGCCCCGAGGCCGGCCGCGGCCAGTTCGGCGATGGTCAGAGCGCCGGCGCGGCAGATAGCCAGATCGGCCCAAGCGTAGGCACCGGCCATGTCATCGATGAAGGGATCAACGCCCGCCACGATGCCGGCCTGCATATACGCAGAGCGCGCCTCGTCCACGCCGCGTTCTCCGCACTGATGTCGCACCTCGGGTCGCAGCGCGGGCGGCAGCAGCGCTAGCGCCTGAGGGACGACCTGATTGAGCGTGCGCGCTCCCAGGCTGCCGCCCAGTACCAACAGACGTGGGCACCCTGCACGCGAAGCCCAGCGCGCCGCGGGCGGCGGCAGCGCCACGATCGCCGCGCGCACTGGATTGCCCACCCACTCGGCGCCCGGCAGGGCATGCGCGAACCCCGCAAGCACGCGCCGCGCCGGTCGTGCCAGCACGCGATTGGTGAACCCGGCCAGCGCATTCTGCTCGTGCACCACCAGCGGTCGCCCCAGCAGCCAAGCCGCGAGGCCACCGGGTCCGGCCACATAACCGCCCAACGCAAGCACGCTGCGCGGACGCACCCGGCGCAGCGCGCCGAGCGACGCACTGAAGGCGCGCAGCAGCATCAGCGGCGCACGCAGCCGGGCAGTCAGGCCCTTGCCGCGCAGACCGCTGACTGGCACCGTCTCCAGCGCGATGCCGCGCTCCGGCACCAGCCGCGTTTCCAGACCGCCGCTCGCGCCGAGCCACACCACCGGCACGCCTGCTGCCGCCAGTGCCTCGGCCACGGCAAGGCCCGGGAAGATGTGGCCGCCGGTGCCGCCGGCCATGATCAGCACAGGCGCGGCGACGTTCATGCGCCGTCCTCCGCCACCAAGCCAGCGAAAGCCGGGTTGCGCAGAGCCAGCCGCCGCGCATCCTCAGCGCGGGCGATTTCGTAGCTGGCGCGCAGCAGCACGCCGAGCATCGCGCAGGTCATCAGCACGCTGGAACCACCAGAGCTGATCAGCGGCAGGGTCAAGCCCTTGGTCGGCAGAACGCCGAGGTTGACGCCGACGGACACCAGCGCCTGCACGCCGAGGCACAGCGAGATGCCGAACGCAACGTAACCAGCATAACGCTGCCCAATTTCCGCGCCCTTCAGCGCTAGCCACAGGCCGCGCCCGACCAGAAGCGCGAACAGGCCCAGAACCAGCACGATCCCGGCGAGGCCAAGCTCCTCGGCGATCACCGCGAGGATGAAGTCGGTGTGCGCTTCGGGCAGATAAAACAGCTTCTGCACCGATGCGCCGAGACCGACGCCGAACCATTCGCCGCGGCCGACCGCGATCAGCGCTTGGGTTAGCTGGAAGCCGTCATTGAAGGGGTCCTTCCACGGATTGAGGAACGAGGTTAGCCGCTCGACGCGATAGCTCTTGCTCAGCGCGGCCCACGCCATCATCGGCACCAGGGGCAGACCCATCATCACCAGATTGCGCATGCGCGCGCCGGCAAACCAGACCATGCCGACGGTAATCGCCAGCACCAGCGAGGCCGAGCCGAAGTCCGGCTGCATCAGCAGCAGTACGGCGAGGAATCCGGCGACTGCGACCGGCTTGAGCGCGCCGAAGAACTTGCGCTCGACGCCCTCGCGGTGGCGCACCAGGTAACTGGCCACGTAGAGGATCACCACCAGCTTGACCGCCTCGACTGGCTGGAAGCCGGTAATGCCAAGGTTGATCCAGCGCCGCGCGCCGTTGATGCGCATGCCCAGCACCGGCACGAACACCGCCGCGAGCGCGAGCACCGCCAGCACCATCAGCTTGAAGCCGTACTTTTCAAGCTGGCGCAGCTCGGTGCGGATCGCGACCAACGCCAGAGCGCCGCCCATCATCAAAAACAGCAGATGCCGCTTTAGATAGTAGAACTGCCCGATGTGACGCCCCTCGGCGACCGCGATCGAGCTCGACGCCACCATCACGATGCCGAGACAGACAATGCCGGTGATAGCCAGCAGCAGCCACGGGTCGTAGCAGCCGCGCGGACCGCTATGGCGCTGGGCTTGGGCGGGGCGCAGGAAGTCAAGCATCAGCGGACCTTCAGGGTCGCGAGACCGATCAGCACCAACACCACGCTGATGATCCAGAAGCGCACGATCACGCGCGGCTCAGGCCACCCCTTGAGCTCGAAGTGGTGATGGATCGGCGCCATTCGGAAGATGCGCTTGCCGGTCAGCTTGTAACTGGCGACCTGCAGCACAACCGAGGCGGTTTCCATGACGAACACGCCGCCCATTACCAGCAGCACGACCTCCTGGCGCACGATCACCGCGATGCAACCCAGCGCGGCTCCAATCGCCAGCGCACCGACGTCGCCCATGAACACCTGTGCCGGGTAGGCGTTGAACCACAGGAAGCCCAGGCCCGCACCGGCCAGCGCGCCGCAGAAGATCGCCAGCTCGCCGGCGCCCGGGATCGCCGGAATGTCGAGGTAGCTGGAGAACACCGCGTTGCCGGAGAGATAGGCGAAGATGCCTAGCGCACCCGCCACCAGGACGCTTGGCATGATTGCCAGCCCGTCGAGGCCGTCGGTCAGGTTCACCGCGTTTGAAAAGCCGACGATCATCAGATACGCGATCGGAATGAAGCCGACGCCGAGCGGTATCGCCACGTGCTTGAACAGCGGCACGTACAGCGCTGTCGCCGCCGGCACCGGCGCGCTGGCGAACAGCAGCACGGCCGCGATCAGACCGACCAGCGACTGCCAGAAGTACTTCCAGCGCGCAGGCAGGCCGCGACTGTCCTTCAGCACCAGCTTCTTGTAGTCGTCGTGGAAGCCGATCGCACCGTAGGCCACGGTCACGCCCAGCACGATCCAGACGTAACGGTTGCCGAGGTCGGCCCAGAGCAGAGTTGCAAGGACGATCGCCAGCAGGATCAGGGTGCCGCCCATGGTCGGCGTGCCGGCCTTGCTGAGATGCGATTGCGGTCCGTCGCTTCGGATCACTTGGCCCGCCTTCTGCGCGGCCAAGCGACGGATCAGGCGCGGGCCCAACAGCAGTGAGAATGCCAGCGCCGTCAACGCACTCATGATGGTGCGGAAGGTGATGTACAGGAACAGATGGAAGCCGCCGACGTAGCCCTGAAGCCAGCGCGCCAGTTCAAGCAGCATGCGCAGATCCTCCCGCGGCATCGCCGCTCAGCGCCGCCACCACGCGCTCCATGCCGGACGAGCGCGAGCCCTTGACCAGGCAGGTGACGCCCGCGCGCAGAGCGTCGCGCAAGGCCGCGATCAGCGCCGCCTGTTCGTCGAAATGCGCGCCCCCATCGCCGAACGCCACGCTGGCCGCGCGACTCAGGCGGCCGACGCTGAACAGGCGGCTGATGCCTGCGGCGCGCGCCTGCGAGCCGACGTCAGCGTGCAGCGTTTCGGCGTCGGCACCCAGCTCGGCCATGTCACCCAGAACGAGCCAAGTCTCGCCACCAGCCAGCGCCAGCGTGGCGATCGCCGCGGCCACCGAGCTGGGATTGGCATTGTAGGTGTCATCGATCAGTGTCCAGCCGCTGGCCATCGCGCGCCGCACCAGCCGGCCGGGCACCGCGCCGGCAGCTTCCAGCCCGGCCACGATGTCTACCAGCGGCATGTCCAGCGCGATCGCAGCCGCGGCTGCCGCCAGCGCATTGTGCACGTTGTGTGGACCGGGCAGCGGCAGCCGAACGACGCCCGCGCCCGCGGGCGTCATCAGCCGGAAGCGGCTGCCGTCGGCGGTCAGCACCAGTTCGGCGGCGCCCACGTCGACCGAGCTGCCGAGACCAAAGCGCAGCACTCGACGCGTGCCGGCGAGACCGGTGAAGAAACCGGCATAAGCGTCGTCGGCATTGATCACCGCGATGCCGTCGGCGGGCAATGCCTCGTAGAGAGCGCCCTTGGTGCTGGCCACGCCGTCGATGCTGCCCAGGCGTTCGAGATGTGCCGGCGCGATGTTGCTGACGAGCGCTACTTGCGGACGCGCGATCGCGGCCAAGTAGCCGATATCGCCGGGTTTACCGGCTCCCATCTCCAGCACCGCGTATTCGGTATCCGCGGGCATCGCCAGCAGGGTCAGCGGCAGGCCAATCTCGTTGTTGTAGTTACCCGCGGTGACATGCGTTCGGCCGCGGCGCGCGAGAATTCCTGCCAGCAGCCCCTTGATCGTGGTCTTGCCGCTGGAACCGGTGATGCCGACCACGCGCGCGCGCCGCTGCGCACGCACCGCACTGGCCAGATCGCCGAGCGCCAGCAGGACATCGTCCACGAGTACCTGCGGCAGCGACGTCTCGACGCGCCACGCAACCAGCGCTCCTGTCGCACCGTGTGCCGCCGCCGCGGTGACGAAGTCGTGGCCGTCGGCGTGCCCGCCCTTGAGCGCCACGAACAACGCCCCCGGCTCGACCCGGCGAGAGTCGGTGACGACCGCGTCGATGACCGCATCGGTACCGATCAGCCGGCCGCGAGTCCACAAGGCCACTTCGCCGAGGCGCAGGTTCAACATGGCCGCGCCTCCAGCGACGCGCGCGCAACCGAGAGGTCGTCGAACGGGCGACGTGTACCGGCGATCTCCTGATAGGGCTCGTGGCCTTTGCCGGCAATCAGCACCGCGTCGCCTGGTCGCGCGCTTGCGATCGCGGTCGCGATCGCGGTCGCCCGGTCGCGCTGCACACTGACCAGCGCGCCGGCCGGCATACCGGCGCGAATCGCCGCGATGATTGCGTCACCGTCCTCGCCGCGCGGATTGTCGTCGGTGACGATCGCGCGGTCGGCCAAGCGCGCGGCGATCGCGCCCATCTCGGGGCGCTTTCCGGCATCGCGCTCGCCGCCGCAGCCGAAAACGCAGATCAACGCGCCGCGGCAGTGCGTACGCAGTGCGGTAAGCGCCTGCTCCAGCGCATCCGGCGTGTGCGCGTAATCCACCACCACCAGCGGCGCCGCGCCGCCGCCGAGGCGACTCATTCGACCGGAGACCGGGGTTAGCGCCGCCAGCGCGGTTCGCAGCGCGTCGAAGTCCACGCCCAGCGCGCCCAGCGTGGCGGCAACGCCCAGCAGGTTAGCGACGTTGAAGCGTCCCAGCAGCGCGCTGGTCACCTCTGCCTCGCCCCAGGGCGTATGCAGACGAAACGCCAGCCCCGCGTCGCTGCCGCGAATGGCGCTGGCGCGCACGTCGGCGTCATTGCTGGCGATGCCGACGGTCAAGCAGCGAACGCCGGGCGGCGACCGCACCGCGAGCGCGCGACCGAAGTCGTCGTCAATGTTGATCACCGCCGCGCGCAGTCCCGGCCAAGCGAACAGCCTGGCCTTGGCGGCCCCGTAGGCGGCCATGCTGCCGTGATAGTCGAGATGGTCTCGGGTGAGATTCGTGAACAGCGCCAGATCGAAGTCGACTGCGTTGACGCGGCCCTGCTCCAGTGCGTGCGAGGAGACTTCCATCGCCACGTGACTCGCGCCGGCATCGCGGAACCTGGCTAGCAGGCCGTGCACCGCGACCGCGTCCGGCGTGGTGCGTTCACCGGCGGTCAGCTGTCCATGCAGGCCCGCGCCCAGTGTGCCGATAGTGGCCGCGCGCCAGCCGAGCCGCTCGAATGCCTGCGCCAGCAGCTGCACGGTGGTGGTCTTGCCGTTGGTGCCGGTGACGCCGATCACGGTCAGCGCGCGCGAGGGTTCGCCGTACCAGCGCGCTGCGAGCGTGCCGGCGCGCGCGGCGAGATCGCCGATCCACAGCACCGGCACTTGCGGCAGCACCGGCAGATCCTCCGGCGCCGGCGCATCGGCCAACACCGCCGCCGCGCCGCGGGCGATCGCGGTCGGCGCGAACGCGATGCCGTGCGCGTGCGCCCCGCGCAGTGCCAGGAACGCCTCGCCGACGCGCACGAGGCGTGAATCGAGGCTCAGTCCGCGGATGCGGATCGCGCCGGCCGCGCCGGCATCGGCGATGCCCTCCAGCAAGGCGGCCAGCGGCATGCCGGTACTCACGGCGTGCCTTCCTTGTAGTTGGTCGCGCCGGGTGCATAGTCTGGCGCCGGACTGCCAGGTCGAATCGGCTGCGCCGCCGCCGGACCGCCGGCATACCAGCGCTGCACATTGTCGGGCGGCACGTCGAGCAGGCGCAGCGCGCCGTCCATCACCGCACTGAATACCGGCGCCGAAACGATCCCGCCGTAATAGCCACCCTTGGTGGGATTACGAATCACCACCACGCCGACCAGCCGCGGATCGGTCGCCGGCACCATGCCGACGAACACGCTCTCGTACTCGTTCTCGTAGCCGCCGGCGGCGGCGATATGCGCGGTGCCGGTCTTGCCGGCCACGGTGTAGTTGGGAATCGCCGCCTTGAGCGCGGTGCCCTGCGGGCTGACCACCGTCTCCAGCATCTTGATCACGGCGCGTGCGATCGCCGGATCGATCACCGCATTGCCGCGCGAATCCTCGCCCTTGACGAAGGTGGGCGTGTGCAGCACACCGCCGTCGGCGATCGCGGCATAGCCCTGCGCGAGTTGCAGGGCGGTCACATTGAGCCCGTAACCGTAGGCAATGGTGGCGGTGCGGATTTCGCTCCAGTGTCCACCATCCGGCAGCAGGCCCGAAGCCTCGCCGGGAAAACCGCTGCCGGTACTGGTGCCGAAGCCGAAGCGCCGATCGACGTCGTACAGCTCACCCTTGGGCAGGGTGATGGCGATCTTGGAGGCGCCAACATTGCTTGAATAGGTGATCACCTGGGTGACATCGATTTTTCCGTGATCCTCGACGTCCTGGATCTCGTGCCCAGCCAGCGTGTAGTAACCGGGCGTGGTGTCGATCGGCGAGGTCGGCGTCCACTGCCCGCTCTCCAGCGCGGCGGAAATGGTGAAAGCCTTCATCACCGAGCCCGGTTCGAACACGTCGGTGACCGCGCGGTTGCGGCGCTGCGCGGCGTTGGTGCCGTTGACGTTGTTGGGGTTGTACGACGGCTGGTTGACCATGGCGAGGATCTCGCCGGTGCGCGCATCGAGCACCACCATCGAGCCCGAACTGGCCTGGTGCGCCAGCACCG
>JAJYDI010000149.1 GCA_021777635.1 Pseudomonadota bacterium | reverse complement strand
GGTACGAAAACCGCAAAAGCCTTGTAGTTAGCAAGACCGGGGCTTACTGAATGGCGGCAGGCAACTACGAGAGTGTGGTTGACCAGCTGCGCGCGGCTGGGCTGATCGTCGAGCGCCTCGAGGTCGGCCGCCTGGTCCGCTGCAAGGTCGAGGACGATCGCGAACGCCGCGGCTGGTACGCCGTGCACGAGGTGCCGATGCACGATGGCGGCCTGCTGCTGGTCGGCAGCTACGGCGTCTGGCGCGGCGATGATCGCGGCGCGCGCAAGATCGAGATCGGCAAGGCCACGCTCGACCAGGACCAGCGCGATGCCGTGCGCCGTCGACTGGCCGAGGATAAGAAACGCGCCGATGCCCAGCGCGCGCGCGACGCCGAGCGCGCCGCGGCCCGCGCCGCCAAGGCATGGGCCGCGTGCTCGCCGACCGGCGATGCCGAGTACCTCGCGCGCAAGGGCATTGGCGCTCACGGCGTGCGCTTCTCACCCAGCGGTGCGCTGGTCATCCCCATGCTCGACACCGGCGGCCGCATCCACGGCCTGCAGGTGATCCACACGGCTGCCGGCGCGCACAAGCGCCATCGCCCGCTCAAGGATTTCTGGCCCGTCGGCCTGGTCAAGAAAGCGCACTTCCACCTGCTCGGCATGCCCGCCGCCGGCGGCGTGCTGCTGATCGCCGAGGGGTACGCCACCGCCGCCAGCCTGCACGAGGCCACCGGCCTGCCGGTCGCAGTCGCATTCGACGCCGGCAACCTCGGCCCCGTCGCGGCGGCGTTGCACAAACGCTACAAGGCCACGCGGATCCTGATCTGCGCCGACGACGACGCCTTCGCCGATTGCCTGCCGTGCAAGGCCCGGGTCGATCTGTCTGCGCATCCCGTCGACTGCCCGGCGTGCGGCGCGCCGCACCAGCGCAGCAACACCGGCGTCACCCGCGCCGGCGCCGCCGCGCTCGAGGTCAACGGCGCCTGGGCCGCACCGCGTTTCGCGGACGCCGACGGCCGCAGCGCCGCCTTCATCGCGCGCGGCACCAAGCTCACCGACTACAACGACCTGCACGCCGTCGAGGGCCTGCACGTCGTGCGCGCGCAGATCGAATCCCGCCTGTCGGAGCTTGGCTGGAACGCCCGGTCTGGCGCCAGCGCGTCCACTCGCAACTCAGGGGGCGAGGGTGGCGACACCCTGCGCCCCATCGACAGCGTCGGCGAGATGCTCGACCGCTTCGCTCTGGTCTACGGCCAGGGCGGCATCGCCTTCGACCATCGCGAGCATTGCCTGCTCTCGCTCTCCGACATCCGCGACGCCTGCGTCACCCGCGACCTGCACCGCGCCTGGGCCGAGCACCCCGACAAGGCCATCGTGCGCATGCGCGAGGTCGGCTTCGACCCCGCCGGCACTGATCCGGAGATCCGCTGCAACCTGTGGGCCGGGTGGCCGACCACGCCGCGCGCGGGATCCTGCCAGTGGCTGCTCGACCTGCTCGGCTACATGTGCGGCGGCGATGCCAACCCGCGCGCGCTGCAGGACTGGGTGCTCAAGTGGTTGGCCTATCCCATCCAGCACCCCGGCGCCAAGATGCGCACCACCCTGGTGCTGCACGGCCCGCAGGGCACCGGAAAAAATCTGTTCTTCGAGTCGGTCATGGCCATCTACGGTCAATACGGCCGCGTGATCGACCAGGCCGCCATCGAGGACAAGTTCAACGACTGGGCCAGCCGCAAGCTCTTTCTGATCGCCGACGAGGTCGTGGCCCGCTCCGACCTCTATCACGTCAAGAACAAGCTCAAGGCGTTCATCACCGGCGACTGGATCCGCATCAACCCCAAGAACATGGCCGCCTACGACGAGCGCAACCACTGCAACGTGGTGTTCCTGTCGAACGAATCCATGCCCGTCGTGCTCGAGGAAGACGATCGCCGCCACACCGTCATCTGGACCCCCGGCGAACTGCCGCAGGACTTCTACGCCAGCGTCCGCCGCGAGCTGGCCGAAGGCGGCGTCGCCGCGCTCCATCACCACCTGCTGCACCTCGACCTCGGCGACTTCACCGAGGGCACGCGGCCGCCGCCCACCGGCGCCAAGGCCGAGCTGATCCGCATCAGCCTCGACAGCCCCTCGCGCTTCTACTACGACCTCACCGGCGGCGACGTCGGCGGCATCGCCGCGCGCCCCGCGCTGTGCGAGGACGTCTACGACCTCTACAAGTCCTGGTGCGCGCGCGTCGGCGTGCGCCATGCGCCGATGCCCAAGTTCATCAACGCCCTGGCGCGCAAGCACAAAGTCTGCAGTGTGCGCAAGCGCTATATCAACGGCACCGGCGTGCGCGGCCCTCACGCCGTCCTGCTGCTCGGCCAAACCGAGCCGCCGCCCGACACCTCTGAGGCCGGCTGGCTCGGCGACCACATCGACACCTTCCGCAGCGCCGTAAAGGACTACAAGGGGGGCGCATGGACCTGATCGCGCGCCCGTCTGTGCGGCATGTGCGGCATGCTGTGCGGCATGCTGTGCGCCATCAAGCCTTTGATTTTGCAAGGCTGTGCGGCTTGTGCGGCAAGGTTCCCACTTCCCCGCAGGCGCGCGCATGTGCGCCCATGCGCGCGCACCCGTGCGCACCCGCGCAGGCGCGTGCATGCCGCACATGCCGCACATGCCGCACAGACGCAGGCGTGGCGCGGGTTTCCGGCGTGCGGCATGCCTGTGCGGCATCCCCGCATGCCGCACAGCCGCGTCCGCGGTCGCGCGCGCGGGTTCTCATCCCACTTGCCTCGCAAAAGGAAAGGGGAGGGGTGCCACGGTGACCGCCACGCCCGACACCGCCAGCCTGCGCGAGTTCGCCGCCCTGGCCGGCTTCAGGCCGTCCTACATCACCCAGCTCAAGGCCGACGAGCGCCTGGTGCTCACCGCCGACGGCAAGCGCGTGCGCGTCGCCGAATCGCTCGCCCGCATCGCCGCCACCCGCGATCCCGGCAAGGCCGCCGTCAGCGCGCGCCATGCTGCCGCTCGCAACAGCAGGGCAGGGGAGGGCATGCCGCCGCGGCCCGACGCCGCCGCGGCGCCTGACGGCGACGACGGCGACGGTGATGGCGATGGCGCCGAAAGCGCGCGCGGCGGCCTCGGCTACCAGC
>JAJYDI010000030.1 GCA_021777635.1 Pseudomonadota bacterium | reverse complement strand
CGGCCGGCGACGCCAACCTGCAGACCAACCTTGGTGCAATCGTGGTCGGTACCTACGCACAGGCGCTGGTCCAGCCGGCGCAGCAGATTCAGACTCTGCAGGCATCGCGCCCCGACTCCATGAGTGCCCGCATCGCCGGCAACGCGCTGGCCGGCGTGCGTGGCATCGTCTCCATCAATCAGGTCAGCGGCATCGCCAACCGGCAGGTCAATGCGGTGACGATGCAGCTGAGCCAGCAAGGCATTCACGAGGAGGCGGCGGACGACTGGTTCGCCGCCTCGTTCGCGAATACGGACGCGTCACGCGCGCGCCCGGCAGGGGCTTCTTCCGGCGAGCCAAGGTCCGCGGCGGTGTCGTCGTCGGCCCTCAGGGGATTGGAAGGGGTCGTGCAAATCAACCAGGTCGCGGGCATGGGCAACCTCACGGCGAATCAGCTACAGCTGAACGTCGAGTCCCCTCCGCGCTGATCCCACACAAGGCAGGAGATGAACATGAACGCAAGACTCAACCGGACCGCGCTCGCCGTGGCCGTGGCATCGCTCTTCGTCGCGGCTCCCGCGGCGTGGGCTCAAAGCTGCGATTCCACTGGCGTGACCTGCAACATCAACATCAACTACACGCTTGACCAGGTGGACTGGGCACGCAACTACACGCTGAACGCCTACGCCAACATCGTTGGTCAGGTCTATTACGACGAAAACGTGGATATCAACACCGACACGCAGATCCGCCGCGTGCGCATGAACAAAGATATCAGTCTGGTCAGCGACATCACGCTCAGCGGCAACCCGACCGTGTCGGGCAACATCGAGGTTGATTCGGCGGCGATCGCCGTGGTCGACAACCGACAGTCGATCAGCAACGAGCTGGCCGAGAACGATCTGCTCGACAATACCGCGAGCATCGGCGACTCGGTGGCGCAGAACGCATCCGGTAATCTCGGCTTCAACGTGGCTGCCGGCGACAACAACGCGCAGGACAACGCGGCTGCGCTGTCGGCGACGGACGCCCAGTACACCTTCGGCATGGCCGACGCCGAAATATTCGTCGAGCAGGCCAATAGCGGCAATCTCACCGCCAACTACGGTGTGACCAACAGTGCCGGCCTGAGCAGCGACGCGTTCCAGAACGCCAGTGGCAACATCGGCATCAATGTCACCGCGGGCAACAACAACATGCAAAAGAACGCGCTGGCCGCGTCGGTGGCCACCACCAGCATGGCGCAGGCGACCGTCAGCTCGAACCAGAAGTCGTCCGGCAACGCCTCCCTGAATACCGGCTACTTCGACACGCTGGTCAGCACCTTGTACGTCACGCTGGATGGCACGGTGTCGGGCAGCAACGAGGATGGCTCCATCAACGGCAGCTATAAGGGCACGGCGGATCAGCGCTACAACATGTATCCCGATAACTGGGGGCATGGCGCAAACGAAACGCCGACCTCCGCGCATCCGACCAGTGGCCCTTGGCTCGGTCACACGGACTTCGACACGAGCACCCAGCTCACCGACATCAACGGCAATACCATCGTGCGCACACCGGGTAGCGACCCGGGTGATCCCAGCAACGACGGCGGATCGCTGGTGATGAACGAGAACGGCCAGCTGACCATCGAAGAGATGGCGGCCACCCTGAGCGGCACGATTTCCTACGTGCAGCAGATCGCGGTGCTCGCGTCGAACGATGCTTCGCTGTCGGGCAACGTGTTGCAGAACGCTTCCGGCAACATTGGCGTCAATGTCTCGGCGGGCACCGGCAACATGCAGGCCAACAGCCTGGCGCTGGCCGTGGCACAGCCGACCACCGGTGGCGGCGGCACGCCTCAGGAATGATCGTTGGCAATGACCTGGAACGGGGCGGCATGCCGCCCCGTTCTCTTCGCAATGGCAAAACAACGCACCCATTTCGGCAGCAAGCGGCGGGGAGTATCGATGGAGCGGATCCTGTTCCGTGCGATCACCTCGGCGGCTGTCCTGCTGACGAGCTTCGGCGTCGATGCCGCGGACGTCCGCTTTGGCGGCGTGCTGCCCGACGGAAGCCTGTTGGCGCGCAATGTGGTCAGCTTGCGCGAGTCGCGCTACGTCAACCTGATCCCGCAGCGGACTGACTTCAGTTGCGGCGCGGCGGCACTGGCGACCTTGCTGCGCTATGCCTACCGCATGGACGTGGACGAGAACGTCGTGATGCAGGGCATGCTCGCCGTCGCCGATCCGGCGTTGGTGCGCGAGCGGGGGTTTTCACTACTCGACATCAAGCGCTACGTCGAAAGCCTGGGTATGCGAGGGCGTGGGTACCGTGTCGACCTGCAGCGGCTGCAGAGCCTGCGCATCCCCACGATCGTCTTGCTGGATACTCAAGGTTACAAGCATTTCGTCGTGCTCAAGCGCGTTGCCGGAGGTCGCGTCGACGTGGCCGATCCGGCGCTGGGCAACAAGTCGTATGCGCTGGCCGACTTTCAGCGCATGTGGCCGAGCAAGGCCGTGTTCGCCGTGATCGGCAGCGGTTTCGATCGCGACACGGTGCTGTTCGATCGTTCCGGTCCGCCCAGTGCGCGCGCGCTGTTTGCGCTGCAGAGTCCTATTTCCGATGGCGAATTGCTCGATTTCGGATTCACCCATGCAGATCTGTTTTGAGGGAGTGTGTGATGCCGACGCGAGTGATGGGGTTGACGATTGCAGCGGCGCTGGCGTGCGCCAGTTGCCTGGGCGGTACCGCAAGCGCTGCGGATATGGGTCGTCCGCTGGCCCGCGGCCTGCAGGAGTTGCCCGAGGCCACTCTGGGCGACATGCGCGGCCGCTATCTGGTCGGCAGCAATACGGTGCTCTATTTCGGCGTGCAGATGCTGTCGAGCTGGCAGATGCCGGATGGTCGCCTGCTCAGCGGCAGCGCCTTGGTGAATATCGATTTTCGCAGCGGAGTACCGGTAATCAGCTTCACGCCAACGGTCAGTATCACGAGCATCGGGCCGCATGGAACACTGGCCGACACCTCCGGGCGCACGATCGACAGCAGCGGCGTCGCCAATGCCTCAGGCCTGGTACAGAACATCCAGGTGACCGGCGACCACAACCGCGTCGGCAACACCTTGCGTCTGGACGTACTGGGCGCCATACCCTCCGGTAGTACCGCTGGCGGCGGTCCGGATTCGGCGCAGTTAGCCAGTGACGGTGCCAGTGCGCAGGTTGCGTTCACACCGGACGGCATCGGTGTGACCTTGGCGCTGGCCGACCAGGGTCTGGTCCAGCAGTTGATTCGCGGCAACGGCGCCGGCATGGGCAGCGTGCTGCAAAGCGCCACCGTGCTGGGCGACAACCACCTGATTACCAACCAGTTGCAGATGACACTGGTGCTGCAGCAGATGGATCTGACGAGCCTGCTGCGGCAGAACGTCGCGCAGTCGCTGTCCCAAATGCGTGGGCTTGGCCATCCCTGAGAGCGATATGCCTCGGGCCGGGCTCGCGCATTTCATTATCGGCTGAGCTGTGATCTGCATTGATTCCGTCCACGCACTGGCAGCCCGCCTCGCCGCCAAGCGGTAAAACTCGAAGGAAGCTGCCATGACCGACATTCACCCGCTCAAGTATCTGCAGATCGCGCTGGTATTGACCGGCTTGATGTTCGTTGCCGGGATCTACCTGCTCATGATCGTCTGGCCATCCGGTTGGGTGTGGCACACGGGCCATTCGAACTATCCGCCGATGATCATAGGTATTTACGCGACTCTCGGCATTTTCCTGATCATCGCCGCACGGAATCCACTCGATCATCTCAGCCTGATCTGGTTCACTGTCTGGTCAAGCGTGGTGCATGGCGGGATCATGGCGGCTCAGTCGTTTACCAGTGCGGGCAGCGCTGGCCATCTCCTTGGTGATGTGCCCGCGCTCCTTGTCGTGGCAGCGGTACTGGCCGTCCTGACCCCGCGTGGCGAGAAAGTCAGACTCTTGCGTGGCATGCTCTGAATGAAAATCTGAGCCGCGATTTTACAGCAACCTTAGATCACTCGCAAAGTGTCGTTTGATTCAATTGTCGTACATAACTCAAGCACTGAGAGGTACGATATGACCGCAACGCTCTATCAACGCCTTGGTGGGGCGAATGGCATTGCCCGCATCGTGGATGATGTCATCGCCGCGCATCTGGATAATCCTATCGTCAAGGCCCGCTTCGAGGCCATCAAGGATATAGGACATGCCAAGCGGATGGCGCGCGAATTTTTCGGCGCAGGCTCCGGCGGCCCGGAACCATACACGGGCAAGGACATGCTTGCTGCTCACAAGGGCATGAACATCAGCGAACAAGAATATTTGGCAGTAATGGATGACATTCTCAATGCGTTGAAAAAGCATGATGTGGACGTCGACTCCCAAAGCGAAGTCATCGCTATTCTCTATTCGTTGAAAGAGAGCATCATTCGTGTATGACGACGCCTGGCGATGCATTTTTTCGATTATTTCCGTTACGACAAGTTCCTGGGTCCCGTAACACGCATCCCGCTCGCTGCAGTCAGATGCCCTGATGGCAGCACTGAGCACAAACGACTGGGGGTTCGCATCATGCGGAGCATTCGTGAGCGCGCGTTGCTGGGGCTGATGACACTCTCGGCGCTGGACCCGGAGCCATTGCTCGCGGCCGACGAGCAGACAGGTAGTGATGCGGCCCAGGTGCAGGTGCTGCAGCGCGAGCTGCAGACGCTCAAGCAGCACTACGCGGAGGAAGTTCGCAAGCTACGCGAGATTGACGCTCGTCTGCAGGCGCTGACTGCGCGGATGAGCGGGAGCGCAGCGGTCCAGAGCGCTCCGGCCGTGCCGCCAGTGACGGCACCGATGATTGCGGACAACTCCGTCTCGGCGGCGCCTGGTGCCAGCGCTGTGGCGCAGGTTCAGGCCGAAGACGCCAACCGCCCCCCGATTGCCACGCGTTCGGCTGGCGCTTCGCGCAGTGTTGAGGATGTGCTGCTGCAGGAGCATGCGGTGTTCAATCAGCCCCTGATCCTCGAGGCGGGCATGACCTACGCCCGCTATGATCGTAAGCAGCTCACCCTCAACGGGTTTCTCGCACTGGATGCGATCTTTCTCGGGAATATCGCGATCGAGAATGTCGAGTCCGACACCTTCACCTTTACCGGCTCGGCGCGTTACTCGCTGACGCCCAATCTGACCGTCAATGTCGATGTGCCCGTGCTTCAGCGCTGGACCACCTATCAGAAAGGTGGCGCGGGCGGCGCGGCGGCGGTGGTTGCGGAGCAACAGGTCGGATCGGATGCGCATGTTGGCGACGTCATCGGCGGCGTCAGCTACCGACTGTTTGGCGAGACCGCGACCCGGCCCGATATCGTGCTCAACACCAGCGTCAGCATCCCGACCGGGCGCGCACCCTACGGCATCAGTTGGCGGGTGCTTGAAAGCCAGGGCGATTACATCCAGTTTGCAGTACCGGAGACGCAGCCGACAGGCAACGGCGTGTGGGGTGCGTCGGCGGGGCTGTCATTCGTCAAGACGCTGGATCCCGCGATCCTGTTCGCCAGCATCGGTTACACGCATACCTTCGCGCGCCACTTCGACGATCTCGACACCAATCCCGCCACCCGCAATCCGGGGCGGGTCGATCTCGGCAACGCTTTCAACTACGGCGTCGGCGTGGCGTTCGCCCTGAATGAACGCACCAGCCTGAGCATGGCGCTCACGCACCGGTTCAATGGCGCCACCCGCGTGCGAGCAGACAATCTCGGCTACTGGCAAGGCGTAATCGGCAGCGATGGCAACGCCGCCGCGTTGAATCTGGGCATGACCTATGCGATCAGCCCGAAGTTCACCCTGGTCGCTTCGCTGGGCGTCGGCCTGACTCCGGACGCGCCTGATGTCACGATGGGTTTCAAGGTCCCGTTCATGCTCTGAGCGTATTCATTCCACCGTGACGGATTTCGCCAGATTGCGCGGCTGATCGACGTCGGTGCCGCGAAGTACCGCGACGTGATAGGCCAGCAGCTGCAACGGCACGGTGAACACCGCCGGTGCAATGAAGCTGCCTCCGGCATCCAGACGCAGCGTGCGCGCGGCGTCCTCATGCTCAAGCGTGGCACCGCGATCGGCGATCACATACAGCTCGCCGCCGCGGGCGCGTACTTCCTGCAGGTTCGACTGCAGTTTGTCGAGCAGCTCGTTGTTCGGCGCGACGGCGATCACCGGCATGTTTTCGTCCACCAGCGCCAGCGGGCCGTGCTTGAGTTCAGCGGCCGGGTAGGCCTCGGCATGGATGTAGGAAATCTCCTTGAGCTTGAGCGCGCCTTCCATCGCCACGGCATATTGGGTGCCGCGACCGAGGAACAGCGCGTGCTGGCGATGCACCAGGCGCGCCGCCATCGTCTCGATCGCCGGCTCCAGCGCCAGTGCGCTCTCGATGGCGCGCGGCAAGTGCATCAGCTCGGCGCACAATGCGCGATAACGTTCGCCGTCCAGACCATGCATATGGCCCAGCTGCAGCGCCAGCAGGGCGAACGCGGTCAGCTGGGTAGTGAAAGCCTTGGTCGAGGCAACGCCGATCTCGGGGCCGGCACGAGTCATCAGCTTGAGGTCGGCCTCACGCACCAGTGAGGATTCCGGTACGTTGCACAACGCCAGTGAGCCGAGATAGCCGCGTCGCCGCGACTCGCGCAGTGCCGCCAGGGTGTCGGCGGTTTCGCCCGACTGCGATACGGCCACGAACAGGGTAGCGGCGGGCACCACCACGTCGCGGTAGCGGTACTCGCTGGCCACCTCGACGCTGACCGGCAGCCGTGCCAGTTGCTCGATCCAGATCTTGGCCACCAGCCCGGCGTGGTAACTGGTGCCGCAGGCGACGATGTGCAGTCCGCATGCGCGCTCAAGCAGACGGTCGCCGTCGCTGCCGAAGATGTTGGGCAGCACGCCGTTGGCGCCGATGCGACCTTCGAGCGTGTCGGCGACGGCGCGCGGCTGCTCGAAGATCTCCTTCTGCATGTAGTGCCGGTATTCGCCGCGTTCGACCGCGTCTGCAGTCAGTTCGCTCTGGTGGATGGCGCGATGGGCCGGCCGACCGTCCAGCGTGTAGGTCGTCGCCGCCTCGCGGCTGATCTCGGCGATGTCGTCCTCTTCGAGATAGATCACGCGGTTGGTCACCTTGATCAGCGCCTGCACGTCCGAGCCCAGAAAGTTCTCGCCGATGCCGAGGCCGATCACCAGCGGCGCGCCGCGGCGTGCGCCAACCACGCGATCGGGTTCGCTCTGGCTGATCACCGCGATCGCATAGGCGCCTTCCAGCCGGCGAGCCGCGGCCAGCACGGCCTCGCGCAGGCCGTGACCTTGCCCGATCAGGTCGTCGATCAGATGCGCGATCACCTCGGTGTCGGTTTCCGAGGTGAACACGCGGCCGCGTGCCTGCAATTCGCTGCGCAGCGTGACGTGGTTTTCGATGATGCCGTTGTGCACCACCGCGACGCGGCCGGCCGCCTGCGGGTGCGCGTTGATCTCGCTGGGCACACCGTGCGTGGCCCATCGCGTGTGCGCGATGCCGGTGCCGCCGGGGAACGGATCGGCCAGATACAGGGACTCCATCTCGCGCACCTTGCCCTTGGCACGCACGCGGCGGATGCCGTTGGCGCCGAGCACAGCCAGGCCCGCCGAGTCGTAGCCGCGGTATTCCAGCGCCTTGAGACCCTCGATCAGGATCGGCGCGACATCGCGCTGGGCAACGGCGGCGACGATTCCGCACATGGTCAGGATCTCCGGAAAGGGCAGCGGCAATGATCCGCCAGCATAAAGGCAGGGTGCGGGCGCTGCGCGGGCTGGGTGACGGCGCTCATAGGTGGCGGTAGTCGCAAAACCACGCGGCGAACCGGGCGATGCCATCCTCGATCGCGATCGACGGCGCCCATCCGGTATCGCGACGCAACGGTTCGATGTCGGCCCAGGTGGATTCGACATCGCCGGGCTGCATCGGCAGCAGGCGTTTCTCGACGCCGCGTCCAAGCTCGCGTTCGAGCAGTTCGATGAAGCGCAACAGCTCGACCGGAGCATCGTTACCGATGTTGTACAGCCGATACGGCGCGCCCGATGCCGGATCGGCGCCAGCCGCGGGGGCATGATCGAGCACGCGCAGCACGCCGTCGACGATATCGTCGATGTAGGTGAAGTCGCGACGGTGATGGCCCTGGTTGAACACGTCGATGGGTTCGCCGCGCAGGATGCGCTCGGCGAACAGCATCGGCGCCATGTCCGGGCGGCCCCACGGACCGTACACGGTAAAGAAGCGCAGCCCTGTCGTTGGCAGCGCATACAGATGACTGTAGGCGTGCGCCATCAGTTCGTTGGCGCGCTTGCTGGCGGCGTACAGGCTAAGTGGGTGATCCACCGCGTCGTCGACGGCGAACGGCAGCTTGCGGTTGGCACCGTAGACCGAACTCGACGAGGCGTACACGAGGTGACCGACCGCGTGGCGGCGACAGGTCTCCAGCACGTGGCCGAAACCGACGAGGTTGCTTTGGATGTACGACTCGGGATGCGTCAACGAGTAACGCACCCCGGCTTGCGCGGCCAGATGAATCACCTGCTGGGGCCGGCTTTCGGCGAAAGCGCGTTCGACCGCGGGCGCGTCGGAGACGTCGGCGCGCAGATGATGGTAGGCGCGATGATCGGCAAAGCGCGCCAGCCGGGCTTCCTTCAGCGCGGGATCGTAGTAGTCGTTGTGATTGTCGAGGCCCGACACCGCATCGCCGCGGGCCAGCAGGCGCTCGACCAGTGCCGCGCCGATGAATCCGGCGGCGCCCGTCACCAGGATGCGCATCGCAGAAATCCGTTGCGGCCACTGCCGCCTCAGCAGCCGTCGAGTTTAGCAGGGGCGCATGCTGGCGCCGGTGCGGCGCGTGACGTTCGGTCGATGGTGCGTCTTCGAAGCCGCGGCTGGCATGCGTTGACAGCGTGCGGATGCTGCTCTAGTTTGCACTTCGAATACGATGCCGACTGGGTGACGCGCGGGTAACCGCGCGTCGAGGGTGCGACATGAGGACACGGATCGACTGAGCATCCATCGCGCGCTGGGCCGCAGTCTCCATGAGGGCGCCCGGCGCCCTTTTTCGTTGTTGCCCCCCATGTCGCGACCGTGCCGCGCTTCATAGGCAAGCGCCGTCGGGCCACCACCACTCAATCCATTTCATGATCACCATCACGCTCCCCGACGGCAGCCAGAAGTCCTTCGACCATCCCGTTACCCTGCGCGATATCGCCGCAGCGATCGGTCCGGGCCTCGCCAAGGCCGCCATCGCCGGCAAGCTGGATGGGCGTACGCTTGATCTCGGCCAGCGCATCGAGAGCGACGGACATCTGCAGATCATCACCGAGAAAAGCCCCGAGGCATTGGAGATCATTCGCCACTCCACGGCGCATCTTCTGGCGCAGGCCGTGCAGCGGCTGTATCCCGGCGCGCAAGTCACGATCGGCCCGGTGATCGACAGCGGCTTCTATTACGACTTCGCCTACGATCGACCATTTACGCCCGAGGATCTGCCGAAGATCGAGGCGGAGATGAGGAAGATCGCCGCCGAGGCATTGCCGGTTTCGCGTCGCGTGTTGCCGCGCGACGAGGCAGTGGCGTTCTTCCGCGGACTGGGTGAGGAGTACAAGGCGCAGATCATCGAATCGATTCCGGCCAGCGAGGAGCTGTCGCTGTACAGCCAGGGCGAGTTCACCGACCTCTGCCGTGGGCCGCATGTGCCGGACACCGGGCGGCTCAGGGCCTTCAAGCTGATGAAGGTGGCCGGCGCCTACTGGCGCGGCGACCACCGCAACGCGATGCTTTCGCGCATCTACGGCACTGCTTGGCTCAACGACAAGGATCTCAAGGCCTATCTCAACCAGTTGGAGGAGGCAGAGAAACGCGATCACCGCAAGATCGGCAAGGCGCTGGACCTGTTCCACCAGCAGGAGGAAGCGCCGGGCATGGTGTTCTGGCATCCGCGCGGCTGGGCGCTCTGGCAGCAGGTCGAGCAATACATGCGCCGCGTGTACAAGGCCTCCGGCTATCAGGAAGTGCGCTGCCCGCAGATTCTTGACGTATCGCTGTGGAAGCGCTCGGGGCACTGGGACAATTACAAGGAAAACATGTTCTTCACCGAGTCGGAAAAGCGCGATTACGCGGTGAAGCCGATGAACTGCCCGGGCCACGTGCAGATCTACAACGCCGGCCTGCACAGCTACCGCGACCTGCCGATCCGCTACGGCGAGTTCGGGGCCTGCCATCGCAACGAACCCTCCGGCGCGCTGCACGGCATCATGCGCGTGCGCGCCTTCACCCAGGACGATGGTCACATCTTCTGCACCGAGGACCAGATCGAGGCCGAGGTGACGGCTTTTCATCGCCAGGCGATGCAGGTTTACGCGGACTTCGGTTTCAGCGATATCGCGCTGAAGATCGCCCTGCGGCCCGATCAGCGCATCGGTGCCGATGCGGTCTGGGACAAGGCCGAGGAGGCGTTGCGCGCGGCATTGACTGCCTGCGACATCAGCTGGGAGGAATTGCCGGGCGAGGGTGCCTTCTACGGGCCCAAGATCGAGTATCACATGCACGATTCGATCGGCCGCGCCTGGCAGGTCGGGACCATGCAGGTCGATTTCATGATGCCCGAGCGTCTGGGCGCCGAATACGTGGATGAGCATTCGCGCCGTCGCCATCCGGTGATGCTGCATCGGGCTATCGTCGGCTCGATGGAGCGTTTCATCGGCATCCTGATCGAGCACCATGCCGGCAACCTGCCGCTTTGGCTGGCGCCGCTGCAGGCCGTGGTCCTCAACATCACGGATGCCCAGGCCGACTATGCCCGCGAGCTTGCGCAAACCCTTGTCGGAAAAGGTTTCCGCGTCGAGGCCGATTTGCGAAACGAGAAGGTCGGCTATAAAATCCGCGAGCATACGTTGCAGAAAGTGCCCTATCTGCTGGTGGTTGGTGACCGCGAGCGGGATTCGGGACACGTTGCTGTGCGCACGCGCAACGGGGAAGATCACGGCAGCATGTCCATCGTCGATCTTGCCCATCGCCTGGAGGCCGAGGCCCTGCACTGAGGCCGCGGCATCGCATCGAACATTTGGAGGACGCTGGTATCGCTACCCCTGAGAACAAGGCCAACCGCCGCAACCAAGAGATCCGTGTACCGCGCGTGCGCGTGATCGGCGAGGATGGCGAAATGGTCGGCATCCTGTCGCGTGACGACGCGCTGCGTCAGGCCGAGGAGGTCGGGCTTGATCTGGTCGAGATCCAGCCGAACGCGGATCCGCCGGTCTGCCGCATCATGGATTTCGGCAAGTTCAAGTTCGAGACGCAGAAAAAGGCCAACGCCGCCAAGAAGAAGCAGAAGCAGGTTGAGATCAAGGAACTGAAATTCCGTCCGACCACCGACGTCGGCGATTACCAGATCAAGTTGCGAAACCTGCTGCGCTTTCTCGACGAGGGCGACAAGGTCAAGGTCAACATCCGATTCCGCGGTCGCGAGATGTCGCACCAGGAGCTGGGCTACAACCTGGCCAAGAAGATCGAGACGGATGTGGGCGAACAGGGCGTGATCGAGCAGTTTCCTCGCCTCGAGGGTCGGCAGATGGTGATGATGATCGGCCCGAAGAAGAAATAATTGCCGACGGCTTGCCCGCTGCAGCAGCTTTTGCATTAAACTGAATGACTTGGCCCGTCGGATGGGCCTTGTTTCGCCGACCCGGGCAGGATGGAAAGCGCGGCTGCGCCGCCGCCCGCGTCAGTCAAGAACGATCGGAAGGAACACGACCATGCCCAAGATCAAGACCAATCGGGCCGCTGCCAAGCGGTTCCGCAAGACCGCCAGCGGCAAATTCAAGGCTGGACACGCTTTCAAGTCGCACATCCTGACCAAGAAGTCGACCAAGCGTAAGCGCAATCTTCGCGGCCCCAACCATGTGCATGCATCCGATCAAAAGGGTGTTGCGCGCATGCTTCCCTACGCTTGAGGAGGTGAGACCATGGCTCGTGTCAAGCGTGGCGTTACCGCCCGTCGCCGTCACAAGAAAATCATCGGCCGTGCCAAGGGCTACTACAACGCCCGTCGCAAGGTCTTCCGCGTCGCCAAGCAGGCGGTCACCCGCGCAGGCCAGTACGCCTACATCGGCCGCAAGCAGCGCAAGCGCCAATTCCGCGCGCTGTGGATCGTGCGCATCAATGCGGCGGCACGCCAGTTCGGCCTGTCCTACAGCCGGCTGATCAACGGACTGCTTCGTGCGGGGATCGCCGTCGACCGCAAGGTCCTCGCCGATCTCGCCGTGCACGATATCAAGGCGTTCGGTGCGCTGGCCGAGAAGGCCAAGGCCAGCCTGGCCGCGTAATCCGTTGCCATCGATGGGCCGGCGCCGCTGGCGGGCGCCGCGGATCGCGTGGGGAGGAGGGCTTGCCTTCCTCCCCACGTTCGTTTCGGGACCAGGAATCGCGATGGACGCATTCAATACCCGCATCGAGCAGGCCCGCGCCGCGATTGCCGAAGCGGCCAGTCTCGAGGCGCTCGAGGCCCTCCGAGTGTCCCTGCTCGGCAAGAGCGGTCTGGTCACCGTCGAGCTCAAGGCGCTGGGCACGATGACAGCCGAAGCGCGCAAGCTGCGCGGCGCCGAAGTCAATCGCGCACGCGATAGGCTGTTAGAGGACCTGGCCGCGCGTCGGGCGGTCCTTGAAGATGCGGCATTCACCGTGCGTCTCGCGGACGAGCGCTTGGATGTCACCTTGCCTGGACGCCGCGGCGAGCGTGGCGGCCTGCACCCGGTCACACAGACCCTGGAACGCATTGCCGATCTGTTCGCGCGTCTCGGCTATGCGCGCGCGGACGGCCCTGAAATCGAGGACGACTGGCACAACTTCGAGGCACTGAATTTCCCGCCGCACCATCCCGCGCGGGCGATGCACGACACGTTCTATTTCGACGACGGTCGCCTGCTGCGCACGCACACGTCGCCGGTGCAGGTACGTGCCATGAGTGGTCGTCAGCCACCGATTCGCCTGATCGCACCAGGCAAGGTGTATCGCAGCGATTCCGATCAGACCCACTCGCCGATGTTCCACCAGATCGAAGGTCTGTGCGTCGGCGAAGGTGTCGGTTTTGCCGATCTCAAGGGCACCCTCGACGCCTTCGTGCGTGCGTTTTTCGAGCGCGATTGCACGATGCGTTTCAGGCCCAGCTATTTCCCGTTCACCGAACCGTCCGCCGAAGTCGATATCCGCTGGGACGACGGCAGCGCCGCACCGCAATGGCTTGAGGTGCTTGGCTGCGGCATGGTGCATCCCCGGGTGCTCGACAACTGCGGCATCGATTCCGAGCGTTATACCGGTTTCGCCTTCGGTCTCGGTGTCGAGCGATTCGCGATGCTGCGCTACGGTGTCGGTGATTTGCGCGCGTTCTTCGAAAACGACCTGCGTTTCCTGAGGCAGTTCGCATCATGAAGTTCTCTGAAAACTGGCTGCGTGCGCTGGTGGATCCGCGCGTGGATCGCGCGGCGCTGGTGCACGGCCTGACCATGGCGGGCCTCGAGGTCGAGACGGTGACCGTGCTGGGCGACTGTTTGCGGCAGGTGCGCGTGGCGCACATCGTCGATTGTCAGCCGCATCCGCAGGCCGGCCGTCTGCGCGTCTGCCGGGTCGAGGCGGGTGAGTCCTCGCCACTGACCATCGTTTGCGGCGCGCCCAATGCGCGCATTGGCCTGAAGGCCCCGCTGGCGATGATCGGTGCGACCCTGACAGGCGGCGTGTCGATCAAGGCTGCCGTACTGCGCGGTGTCGAATCGCAGGGCATGCTCTGCTCGGCTCGCGAGCTGGGTCTGGATGCCGATGCGTCCGGCTTGCTGGAGCTGCCCGACGATGCGCCGACGGGCATGCCGCTCGCGGATTATCTCGGCTTGCCGGATGCCAGCATCGAGCTCAAGCTGACGCCGAACCGTCCGGATTGCCTAGGTCTGCTCGGGCTCGCCCATGACGTCGCCGCGCTGTTCGGCGCCGCATTGCGTCCGCCGCCCCTGCAGGCCGTGCCGGTGCAGTCCGGCGCACGACGCGGGATCCGCCTCGAGGCTGGCGCCGATTGCCCGCGCTATCTGGGCCGCATCATCGAGGCGATCGATGCCAATGCGGTGACGCCGATCTGGATGGCCGAGCGACTGCGCCGGGCAGGCTTGCGCTGCATCAGCGCGGTCGTCGACGTTGCCAATTATGTGATGCTTGAACTGGGTCAGCCGCTGCATGCTTTCGACAACGATCGGTTGCGTGGCGAAATCGTGGTCCGCCACGCCGGCGAAAGCGAGCATCTGGTCCTGCTCGGCGGCAGCGAGGTTGTTCTTGATCCGCGGTTTCTTCTGATCGCCGATGACGGTGGCCCGCTGGCGGTCGCCGGGGTGGTGGGCGGCCAGCCTTCCGCCGTCAACGCGTCGACGCGCAATGTCTTTCTGGAGAGCGCGCATTTTGCACCGGCCGCGATCATCGGCCGTGCACGCCGGCTGGGGTTGCACACGGACGCTTCGCACCGCTTCGAGCGTGGCGTCGATCCCGAACTCCCCGAACGCGCGCTGGAGCGCGCCTCCGCGCTGCTGCTGGCGATCGCGGGTGGTCGCCCGGGTCCGATCCTGCGCGCCGAACGGCCAGAGGATCTGCCACTGCGCCCGGAGGTGCGTCTGCGGCGTGCACGACTGGCGACGGTTCTTGGTATCGCCATCGACGATGACGAGGTCGAGCGCATTCTGCGTGCGCTGGACATGCAGCTTGCCGAGGACGACGCAGGCTGGCGGGTCCGCGCGCCGACACGCCGTTTCGACATCGGGCGCGAGGAGGACCTGATCGAGGAGGTCGCGCGCATACATGGCTACGACCGCATTCCCGTGCAGCGTCCGTCCGGTGAACTGGCACTGGTGGCGGACAGCGAGGAGCGGCTCCCGATCGGCGTATTGCGCGAACAGCTCGCGGCGCGCGGTTATCACGAGGCGATCAACCTCGCCTTCGTCGCTGCGGCTCAGCTCGCGATCTGGAAGGCGAATGAGGGTGCCGTGGCGCTCAGCAACCCGCTGTCGGCCGATCTGGCGGTGATGCGGACCACGCTGCTGCCCGGATTGGCGCAGGCATTGGTCGCCAACAGGAACCGGCAGCTGACCCGAGTGCGCCTGTTCGAGACCGGGCGCTGCTTCCGGGCTGGCACCGGCGCGCCGGTC